>CAZUPX010000101.1:0-8280 GCA_964622155.1 uncultured Planctomycetaceae bacterium
GTGCTTTACGTGCAGGAGTTTATTCCGCATGATGGTTACGACTTGCGTGTGCTGGTTGTTGGCCGGTGGATGTGGGGTATGAGGCGCACCAATCCGTTCGATTGGCGGACCAATGTCAGTCGCGGCGCCGCGGCCGAGCCGATTGAGGTCACAAGCGAATTGGCTGAGCTGGCCCGCCGCGCGGCCGACGCAATCGGGGCCCCGCTGGCTGGTGTCGATTTGCTGCCCGGCCGCGACGGACGGTTGTACGCCATCGAAGTCAACGCCGTGCCCGGCTGGCAGGCCCTCTCGCGCACGTTGAAGGTCGACATTGCCGAGCATGTGTTGAAGTACGTCGCCTCACAGGTAACGAAAGCGTAGTCGGACTGCCATGACGCAACTGATTTCATCCGCCGCCACACTGTCGACGCCACGTGTGAACGTCGCGCGCCGATTGACGGCGATGGCGGCACGTCAAGGCGAGGCGATCGCAATCGTCGTGCCTAGGCGCGGCCGGCAAAATGGTCGACGGAACTACAATACGCTGACGTTCGGTCAACTGGAAGCGGACAGCAATCGCCTGGCCAGTGCACTGGATGATTGGGGCGTTGTGCCGGGGACTCGAATTGCACTGCTCGTGCGACCGGGCATCGAGTTCATCTCGCTGGTCTTCGCGTTGCTCAAAGCCGGGGCCGTGACGGTGCTAGTCGATCCTGGCATGGGTCGCAAGAACCTGGTGCGCTCGTTGGCCGAGGCCGAGCCAGAAGGTTTCATCGCCATTCCGCTGGTGCAGGCCATTCGTGCCGTGCTGCGCTCGACGTTTCCGCTGGCCCGCTTCAACGTCACGGTGGGTCACCGCCTGTTCTGGGGCGGCCTGACGCTCGATGAGCTGCGCCGTCGTGGAACCGACAAACCCTATTGTCGCGATACAAGCGGCGATGATCCGGCCGCCATCATCTTTACCACCGGCAGCACCGGCCCGCCCAAAGGTGTGCTCTACCGCCACGAGAACTTTGACTGCCAGGTCACCCAGTTGCAAGAGTTCTACCGGATTCAACCGGGTGAGATCGACATCGCGGCGTTTCCGCTGTTTGCGCTGTTCAACGCGGCACTGGGCGTAACGGCCGTGATTCCCGACATGGACCCGTCCCGCCCTGCCAAGGTCGATCCGCGCAACATCGTCGAGGCGGTTCACGACTGGCAGGCAACTCAGGCGTTCGGCTCCCCGGCGGTCTGGAACGTTGTCGGATCATATTGCCAGGAGCACAATATTCGCCTTCCTACACTGCGGCGCGTGTTATCGGCCGGGGCACCGGTGCCGCCTCGTGTGTTAGAACGAATGAAGAGTGTGATCGCCGACGACGGCGACATTCACACTCCCTACGGCGCAACCGAGGCGCTGCCGGTCGCGTCGATCGCCGCCAGCGACGTGCTGAGTGAAACGCGGCAAGTCTGGGCCCGTGGCGGCGGCACGTGCGTCGGCCGCCACTTCTCGGGCATCGAGTGGAAAGTTATCGAAATCGTCGACGGGCCGATCTCGCGAATGTCGGAGGTTGCGGAGTTGCCTACTGGCCAAATCGGAGAGCTGATCGTGTCGGGTAATGTGGTGACACGGCAGTACGTGACTCGCAAAGAGGCTAATGCTCTGGCCAAGATCGTCGACGGCTCGCGCGTCTGGCATCGCATGGGGGATGTCGGCTATCTGGACGATCACGATCGTTTTTGGTTTTGCGGTCGGATGGCGCATCGGGTGCGAACGGCCGCGGGCGATATGTTCACGATTCCATGTGAAGCGATCTTCAACCAGCATCCCCACGTCTATCGCTCCGCCCTGGTTGGCATCGGCCCTGCTGACCGCCAACAGCCGGTGATTATTGTCGAACCGTGGCCGGGCCGCATGCCGCGATCTCGAGTCGAGCGAGACGAGTTCGTTGGCGAGTTGTCTGAACTGGCGCGCGGAAATCCATTGACGGCCGACATCCACGATTTTCTGTTTCATGCGTCAATGCCGGTCGACATTCGCCACAATTCCAAGATCTTTCGCGAGAAGCTGGCCGAGTGGGCGGCGGCGAGGCTGAGGTAGCGAATGTTGGCGCTAGTGACCGGCGGCGGCGGTTTTTTGGGTCAGGCGATTGTCGCGCAGTTGGTTGCTCGCGGCGACCGGGTGCGCAGCCTGGCTCGAGGCAGCTATCCCCAACTGCAAGCGCAGGGTGTCGAGTGTCTGCGCGGCGACGTACGCGACGCACAAGCGGTGCGCGCGGCCTGCGACGGCGTCGACGTCGTCTTTCACGTAGCAGGGCTGGCCGGCATCTGGGGTCGATGGCAGGACTACTACGACACGAACGTTGCCGGCACCCAAAACGTGATCGCCGCCTGCCGCGTGCAGCACGTGCCGCGGTTGGTGTACACGAGTAGCCCCAGTGTTACGTTCGACGGTACGCCCCAAGAGGGTGTCGACGAGTCGGCTCCGTATGTCCGACGTTGGCTGTGCCACTACGCACATACTAAGGCCCTCGCCGAACAAGCCGTGCTGGCCGCTAATGACCGTGAACTTTCGACCTGCGCCCTTCGTCCGCACTTGATTTGGGGGCCGGGCGACCGCCACCTGATCCCACGTTTGATCGAGCGTGCCCGTGCGGGGGCGCTTCGCCGAGTCGGTGACGGCACCAACCGGATCGACATGGTGTACATCGACAACGCTGCAATGGTGCATCTGTCGGCCGCTGCTGCGCTGCAACCGGCGGCATTGGCGGCGGGGCGCGCGTACTTCATCAGCCAGGGCGAGCCGGTAAATTGCTGGCAGTGGCTCGACGAAATCCTCGCCTTGGCGGGGATTGGCCCAGTGCGGCGATCGATCTCGCTAGGCACCGCCTGGCGGATCGGCGCTGTATTCGAATGGGCTTATCGAGCACTCCGGCTATCGGGCGAACCGCGCATGACCCGATTTCTGGCCGCGCAGTTAGGCACGTCGCACTATTTCGACATCACTCGGGCACGTCGCGAACTGGGATACGCGCCCGCGATCTCGACGGACGAGGGGATGCGGCGGTTGGGCGAGTCATTCACCCGGCCATGAGGATTGCAAACCGCGTTTTGGCCACTCGGGAGCGCGATTTCCGCCGCGGCGGTTTGCCCAAACCACCCCCTTTAGTGCCCGGCTTGCTAACTTTGACACAACCCGGTAACTTCAAACGTTTTAAAGGCTACATGGACGGCGGACAATGATTGCCAGCTTGGACGACCGCCAGCGGATCGTGATTACGGGGGTCGGGCTGACCTCGCCCAACGGGGATAACCTGGGCGAATTTCGCAAAAGCCTTCTCTCCGGCCGCAGCGGTGTCGTCCCCTACGAGATTCGCTACGTCGGCGCCACGCTAGCCGGCGTCTGCCGCTTCGACGAGTTGCGCCATCAAAATCGCAAGGACCGGCGCCGCGGTACGCGAGCGGGCAGCGTCGGCATCTATTGCGCTAATGAAGCCATCGCCGACGCCGGTCTGGACTGGGCCAACATCGACCGCTCGACCGTCGGCATCTACGTCGGCGTCACGGAGCACGGAAACGTCGAAACCGAAAACGAGATTCACGAGCTCAAGGGCTACGACTACGATACACAGTTCTGGTCGCACCATCACAACCCGCGAACGGTGGCCAACAATCCGGCGGGCGAGATCTCGCTGAATCTGGGCATCACCGGCCCGCATTACACGATCGGGGCCGCTTGCGCGGCGGGCAACGCCGGCGCCATCCAAGGCGCGCAGATGTTGCGGCTGGGTGAATGCGACGTGGCGATCGCCGGCGGCGTTTCGGAGAGCATCCACACATTCGGTATTTTCGCCAGCTTCAAAAGCCAAGGGGCCCTGGCGAGCCATGCCGACCCCGCACGCGCGTCGCGCCCGTTCGACGCCGAGCGCAACGGCATCGTGGTGGCCGAAGGGGGCTGCCTGTACGTGCTGGAGCGGCTGAGCGATGCCAAGAAACGGGGAGCGAAGATTTACGGCGAGATCGCCGGCTACGCCATGAACAGCGACGCCAGCGACTTTGTGCTGCCCAATCCGCAGCGACAGGCCGAGTGCATGCAATTGGCCCTGCGGCGGGCACGCATCGAGCCCGAAGACGTTGACATTGTGAGCACGCACGCCACGGGCACAACCAGCGGCGACGTGCAGGAGTGCCACGCGCTGCGCCAGGTGTTCGGCGATCGGCCGACCACGCACTTAAACAATTCCAAGAGCTTTATCGGCCACACGATGGGAGCCGCCGGCGCCCTCGAGCTGGCCGGAAATCTGCCCTCATTTGCCGATCACGTCTGCCATCCCACGATCAATGTCGACACGCTTGATCCGGAGTGTGCCCTGGGCGGACTTGTGGTCACCGAGCCCCATGAATGCTCACGGGTCAACGTGATATTGAATAACTCGTTCGGAATGCTGGGCATCAACTCCGTCCTCATTGTCCGACGTATTTAGCGGCTGTGGAGAACAAGCGGCATGACCCATGACGACATCAAGGCGATCATTCTCGACATCCTGGAGGGGATTGCGCCCGACGAGGACCTGAGCGGGCTGAAAGAAGACGTGCCGCTGCGCCAGCAACTCGAATTGGACAGCATGGATTTTCTGGACATCGTGATGGAGCTTCGTAAGCGTTACCGTGTACAGATCCCCGAAGACGACTATATCAAGCTGGCGACGCTCGAAAGTACGGTCGAGTACTTGACGCCGCTCTTGAGGGACCTGGAAAAAGTGTGAGGTGCGGTCAGCCGCGAAACATGCCATGCTCGCGCGGACGCGAGCTTCGCACCGGGAAATCGTTGCTTCGCGGTGCCGCCGAGCGACCGAACCATGTCCACCTACGACACGATCATCATTGGTGCCGGGATGTCCGGCCTGGCCGCCGGCATTCGACTGGCGTACTACGACCGCCGCGTGTGTATTCTGGAGCGGCACACCACGATTGGCGGCCTCAACTCGTTCTACCGGCTCGGCGGCCGGAATTTCGACGTGGGGTTGCACGCCGTAACCAACTTCACGCCCAAAGGCACGCGCAAGGGGCCCCTGGCGCGCCTGCTGCGTCAACTGCGGTTCAACTGGGACGATTTCTCGCTCGCACCACAGATTGGCTCGACGATCGCCTTTCCCGGCGTGTCGCTGGGCTTCACGAATCAGTTTGACTTTCTGCGATCGGAAGTCGAACGCAATTTTCCGGCTGAGAAGGACAACTTTCGAAAACTGTCCGAGGCGGTCACCGAATATGACGACCTGAACGAGCAATCCGGATCCTGCTCGGCGCGCTCGATCGTCAGCCAATTCATCAAGGACCCGTTGCTGGTCGACATGCTGTTTTGTCCGCTGATGTTCTACGGCAGTGCCCGCGAGCACGACATGGACTTCGGCCAGTTTTCGGTCATGTTCCGCAGCATTTTCATGGAGGGATTCGCCCGCCCGTGGGCCGGAGTGCGCGTAATCTTGAAAAAGCTCGTGCGGAAGTTCAAGGCCTTGGGGGGCGAGTTGCGGCTGCGCGCGGGGGTCGAGCGAATCGAGGTCGACGGGCCGCGCGTCTCAGGAGTCGTCCTGAAAGACGGCACTCAGCTTGCCGCCGAACGGGTACTATCATCGGCCGGCTGGTGCGAGACCATGCGGCTGTGCGACCAACCACAGCCCGTCGAGGCGCCGCAGCCGGGCCAGCTCTCTTTCGTCGAGAGTGTCTCGGTGCTCAATGCCCAACCGCGCGAGCTGGGCTGCGATCGCACGATCGTGTTCTTCAACGATGGCGCGAAGTTCGACTGGCGAAAACCGAATCAACTCGTCGACGTTCGCAGTGGCGTGATTTGTTGTCCGAATAATTTCGACTATGCCCAGCCACTCGACGATGGCATGGTGCGGGTCACGGCGCTGGCCAACTACGACCTGTGGAAAACCCAGTCACCCGCGGAATATGAGGCCGCGAAGCGCGACGCGTACTCGCGGATGACCGCCTCGGCGGTTCGCTTTGTCGGCGATTTTCGACCTCATGTCGTGGCCACCGACACTTTCACTCCGCTGACGATCAAGCGCTTCACAGGACACGAGAATGGCGCGGTCTATGGCACGCCGCAGAAACGCTTCAGCGGCACCACCCATCTGAAGAACCTGTTTATCTGCGGAACCGACCAGGGTTTCGTGGGCATCATCGGCGCCATGTTCAGCGGCATCGCCATGGTCAACCGCCACATTCTGACGGGTGGTCGCGCGGATCACGACTCACCCGGGCCGACTGACTGACCACACGAATCGCAGCGCAGAGACTGAAGGCTTCGGGATGTCCAAGGATTTTCTACAAGGTGTTCGCGCTTCTTACGACGTAATCGTCATTGGCAGCGGATTGGCCGGCTTGACGGCCGCCAACACGCTGGCCCGCGCCGGACGTTCAGTTCTGCTGCTCGAACAGCACTACAAGCTGGGGGGCATGGCCACCTGGTTCAAGCGGCCCGGCGGGCACATCTTCGACATTTCGCTGCATGGCTTTCCGGTGGGCATGGTCAAAAGCTGCCGGCGGTACTGGACCGCCGAAATCGCCGACTCAATCGTGCAGCTTAAAAACATTCGCTTCGACAACCCGATGTTCTCGTTGACAACGACGTTTGACCGCGTGGATTTTACGAGCAAATTGGTCGAGAAGTTCGGCGTGCCGGCCGCCAACGTGCAAGCGTTTTTCGATACGGCTCGCGGCATGAATTTTTACGACGACCAGTCGACAACGGTGGGGCAGTTGTTCGAGCGGTTTTTTCCCGGCCGCGAGGACGTGATCCGGCTGCTGATGGAGCCGATCACCTACGCCAATGGCTCGACGCTCGAAGACCCTGCGATCAGTTATGGAATCGTGTTCTCGAACTTCATGTCCAAGGGCGTGTTCACCTTTCAAGGGGGCACGGACCGGCTGATCAAGCTGATGCACGAAGAAATGCTGCGCAACTGCGTCGACGTGCGAATTCGTTGCGACGTGGAGAAAATTCTAGTCGAGCGCGGCCGGGTGAGGGGCGTGCAGGTGGGTGGCCGCCAGATTGCCGCCCGCTCGATCGTGTCTAACTCAAACGTCAAGAGTACGATCTTCAACCTGGTGGGCCGGGAGCACTTTGACCAGGACTTTTGCCGCGATGCCGAAGCGGTACGGCTGAACAATTCGAGCTGCCAGGTCTACATGGCGCTACAGCCCGGCGTGGAATTGGACGAGAGCCTGGGCGATTTGTTGTTCAGCTCGACGGCTCCGCTGTTTCGCACCGAGGCGCTGTTGAGCCGCGATATCACCAGCCGGACCTATTCCTTCT
Source organism: uncultured Planctomycetaceae bacterium (assembly GCA_964622155.1). Lineage (GTDB taxonomy): Bacteria > Planctomycetota > Planctomycetia > Pirellulales > PALSA-1355 > CAZUPX01. The sequence continues at coordinate 7,283 of CAZUPX010000101.1, forward strand.
ACTACCCTCGATGCCGCCCGTCGAGCAATCGCTGTTTGATCGTCTCCAGCACCAACGCGCGCTGGGAGGATTGGGACGGAATGTCGATCGACGACTATGAAGCCAGCAAGCGCGACCTGGTCGAAACGACGCTCGACGCGTTGGCGAAATACATCCCGGACATTCGCGCGAAGCTCGATCATGCCGAGGCCTCGACGCCGGTCACGTTCCGCCACTACACGAAGCATCCGCAGGGGGCGAGCTTCGGCACGAAGTTCGAGGGCCTGGCAGTTAGTCGAGCGATCCCCGAGCAGATTGGCGGACTGTTTCACGGCGGCAGCGTGGGCATCATCATGTCGGGCTGGCTAGGAGCCATGAACTACGGCGTAATTGTTGCCAACGACGTTGAGAACTGGCTTTTCAAGGCCTCGACACCCCGCCCTGTCGACGTTGTGAACGCACCATGAACCTGGCCGAAATCCACGCAGCCATCCCTCATCGCGCGCCGTTTCTGCTGGTCGACGAGATCGTCGAGCGGACGCCCGAGACAATTCGGTGCCGCAAAACATTTCGCGACGACGAGTGGTTTTTTGCCGGCCATTATCCCGACTTTCCGCTGGTGCCTGGTGTGATCTTGTGCGAAGCCGCCATGCAGGCTGGCGCGATTCTGTTGTCACAATCGGTACCACCCAACGGCGGGTTGCCGGTGGCCGCACGGATGAACGACGTGCGATTCAAACGCATCGTCAGGCCGGGCGACACAATCGAGATAGACGTCGAGCTGACCGACCAGATCAGCAACGCCTGGTATTTGAAGGCCAAGGTCACGTGCGAGGGGCAGGTGGCGGTGCGGTTCGAGTTCACGTGCGCGCTGGTGCCCACGCCGGTCTGAGCGGCCTCGTCTCAACTAATCCGAGCGCGACATGGAATTTTTGCAACTCGCGGGCAAGACGATCGCAGTCTTCGGCGTCGCCAACCGAAAGAGCGTGGCGTTTCACGTCGCTCGATTGCTCGAGGAA
>CAZUPX010000102.1:0-1551 GCA_964622155.1 uncultured Planctomycetaceae bacterium
GATCGGCACGCCACGCTTCACCTGCTGCCACTTTTTGTCGGCCCGTGCGATATCGCGATTGTCGACGGCTGCCCGCACCGGCGCGCCGTCATATTTCTGCGCAGTCAACTCGCTGCATAGGTTTTTGCAATACTCGACGACCGGCCCGCGCTCCTCGTCATTGCGATAGATCGGCAGGATAACAACGTGCTCGGGCGCCAGCCGCGGAGGCAACAACAACCCGTCGTCGTCGCTGTGTGTCATGATCAAAGCGCCGATCAATCGAGTCGAGACGCCCCAGGACGTGGTCCAGGCGAATTCTTCGCGACCTTCGCTCGACAGGAATTTGATCTGCTGGGCCTTGGAAAAATTCTGACCCAGAAAGTGCGACGTGCCGGCCTGCAGGGCCTTGCGGTCCTGCATCATGGCTTCGATCGAGTAAGTGTTCACGGCGCCAGGAAACCGCTCGCCAGCCGTCTTTTCGCCGCGGATCACCGGCATGGCCATATAATCCTGGGCGAACGTAGCGTAGACGCCCAGCATCTTGCGCGTCTCGATCTCGGCTTCCTCGCGCGTGGCATGGGCGGTGTGTCCTTCTTGCCATAAAAACTCGGTGGTCCGCAGAAACATGCGAGTCCGCAGTTCCCAGCGGACCACGTTGGCCCACTGATTGATGAGAATCGGCAGGTCACGGTACGATTGCACCCAGCGGGCGTACATGGCGCCAATGATCGTCTCGCTCGTGGGCCGCACAACCAACGGCTCCTCCAGCTTGCCGGTCGGCACCAGTCTACCGTCGGGCCCGGCCTCGAGCCGATGGTGCGTCACCACCGCGCATTCCTTTGCGAAACCCTCGACGTGTTCGGCCTCTTTCTCCAAATAACTGAGCGGAATGAACAGCGGAAAGTACGCGTTGACGTGCCCGGTGTCCTTGAACATTCGATCGAGCGACCGCTGAATGTTCTCCCACAGCGCATAGCCCCACGGCTTGATGACCATGCACCCGCGCACCGGCGATTGCTCGGCCAGGTCCCCCGCGCGCACCACCTGTTGATACCACTCGGGATAGTCCTGCTCGCGCGTGGGAGTGATCGCAGTCTGCTGGGCCTTGGCCATCGGGGTTCCTCCGTGAAGGATTCGTCGCGGCGTGTGAGCGCGAATTATTGTAAGCGACAGTCCGCGGAAGCAACAATGCCGCCAAGGACCGAGATCGATTACCATTCCACGAAAATAGTAATCCAACGCAGAGTGCGCGGAGATGTACGAAGAGTTGCGACAAAAACGACTTCCTTCTCTGCGGCCTCCGCGCTCTCTGCGTTTAACGCTTCTTCACAACCTCTAAGAAACGTCGACAATTGGTAGAAGCGGCATGCTATATTAGCCGCCGGTGAAGGTGGGTTGCCGTTTATTCAGGTGCGACAAATCCTGATGCTAGTCGAAACATCGATCACGCGCCGCACGTGGCTCTCGCGGGCAGCGGCATTAGGAGTCGCGGGTGCGTCACAAGTCTGGGAATCAACGATCATGGCCGGCGGCGCAGACGCGTTACGGATCATCGACCCGCACGTGCAC
>CAZUPX010000103.1:0-7128 GCA_964622155.1 uncultured Planctomycetaceae bacterium
GGCCAGGAACGAGCCGGGGGCGACCCGCCATCAATGACCCAATTGTCCCATTCCTACCACGGAGTATTGCCATGCGAATGATCTCCGCCCCACTCTTGTTTGCCGCATTCGCTTGCGTCGTGGTCCACGCTGAGGAGCCAAAACAGCCAGGCAAGATCGAGCCAATTACGCTGACCGTCGAAGTGTTTCACCTCGAAGGTGCGACCCAAATCCCGCTCGATGGGGCGGTGATCAACAAGTGGGGCGACGCTCGGCTGTTCACGCCCAGCGACGAAGTATTCGCCATATTTGTCAACAAGTTGCGCGAGGCAAACGCGCTGCGGGCGAATAATTCAGTTTCGTTCCTGGTAACCGACCAGGCGCAAGGGACGCCCATTGTGTGCACGAGCACTGCGAACACGACCAAGGGCGAGGAGTCCGTCTACATGGCGGTTTCGGCTTCTATTCTTGCTTCGGGCAAAAGCGTGCGCGTTGATATTCGCAAGCAGACCACCTTGAGGACCAAGCAAAGTGTCCCACACATGCGCGAAGTCAAGACCGGCTTTGATATTGAGCGAGGAAAGACGCTGGTGTATCGCTCGCCGCTGGGCCCGCCGCAGATTGGGCAGCCGATAGACAGCGAGCTCTTGGTGCGTGTGACTCAAGGTCCGCCGCCGCAGCAGAGATTCTTTTATTCCGAGCAGGTCTCGGAGGTCGGTGCGCGCCGCGATCTATCCAGGTGACGACGATGCGGCTTTATTCCACCTTCCGGACCACGCCGACGACGACGCCCAGTATCTTTACGTTCTTGACGTAGATCGGCTTCATCGAGGAATTGGCCGGCTCCAGGCGGATGCGATTGCGCTCCATGTAGAACCGCTTCAGCGTTGCCTCGCCCTCCTCGGTCTGGGCGACCACGATCTGGCCGTCGCGGGCGCTGCGCTGCTTGCGGACCACCACGTAATCGCCGTCGGCGATTTGGGCGTCGATCATTGAGTCGCCCGAGACTTCCAAGACGAACATGCTCTTGTGGCTGAACATGGCGTCGAAATCGACCCGCTCGTCCTGCTCGATGGCCTCGTGCAGCACGCCGGCTGCGATCCGACCTGCCAGCGGCAGACCACGCTCCTCGATCGGCTCGGCGGCCAATTGTATGGCACGCGACATGTTCGGCTCGCGCGTGATGAGCCCCTTCTTCTCCAGGGCCTTCAGGTGGCACATCACGCCGTTGGGAGAGCTGATGTCAAAATTCTCGCCGATTTCCCGGACCGTCGGCCCATAGCCTCGTCCGCGAATTTTACCGCGGATGAACTGGTAGACCTCCTTCTGCCGGTCGGTCAATTGCTCCATAAGTGTCGTCACAGCGATTTTCCTGTTCGGGTCCGCGGGGGATGTCGAGGCCGCCATCACTATAATATACACCTGTACATAAGAGCAAGAGCCTATTTGGTGATTCGGATCCACGAAACTCAGCCAAGCCCCCCAGCTAACCCGACGCGCAATCGAGGGATTCCGGCCGCGCTGGTGCGTTCGAAGAAGAATTCCTCGCTTGTGCGTCGGGTTAGTGTGTCGCTGGCCCAATAGCGCCGTCACTTGACGTGCGCGATTGCGCGGCCTGACAATGACGGCGCATCCGGCACGCTTGCACGCCGGGCCCGGCAGTTTCAATACCAATTGCACGAGAGGACGGGAATCTTATGGCCGTCGCGCGATGCTTTGCCACCACCAGTCTGGCGACTTTGATCTTGTCGATCGCGGTGACGTCCGCACGGGCGGACGACCCGCAAACGCCCGCGGCAAAAACGAAAAAGGTCACGTTGGCGTCGATTGCCGTGAAGCAGGACTATCCCGAAGGGGTAGCCGCGCAAGGCATCTTCGGCGACAACCGGCCGCACTTGCGCGATCTGGTCGAGCGGCTCGACAAGGCAGCCAAGGACGACAAGATTTCGGGCGTTGTGCTGCGCGTGCGCGAGCCGGCCATCGGGCTGGCCAAGGTGGGCGAAGTTCGCTCGGCCATCGCCCGAGTCCGCAAGACCGGCAAAAAGGTTTTTGCCGACGTGCACTCGATCATGAGCCCCAACGATTACCTGGTGGCCAGCGCGTGCGATCAGATCATTCTGCCGCCGTCCGGCATGGTGATGGTCACCGGGCTTGAGGCGCAGGTCATTTTCTTCAAGGGCCTGTTCGACAAGCTCGGCATTCAGGCCGACTTCATTCAGATTGGCGATTTCAAGGGCGCTTCCGAGCCGTTCACGCGCACCGGCATGAGCCCCGAGTTCCGCCAGCAGTTTGAGTCGGTCATCAACGACTACTTCGAGTACATCGTCGAGTCGATTGCAACCGACCGCAAGCTCGATGCCGCGGAAGTCAAGAAGCTGATCGACCAGGGCATGTTCTCGGCTGAGGCTGCCCGAGACGCCAGGCTGATCGATCGCGTGGCCTACGAATCGGAGTGGCAAGACGAATTGAAGAAAGAGCTGAACGCCGAGGAACTAGCGCTGGAGCGAGACTACGGCAAGAGTAAGTCGACCCTCGAGCTGGGCGGCATGGCCGGCATGATGAAGTTCATGGAAATGCTGACCGGCGGTGACAAGGGGGCCAAGTCGTCGAAGAACAACAAAGTCGCCGTGATCTACGCCGTCGGCGCGATCATGACGGGCGAGAGCGCGACGAGCTTTTTTGGCGGATCGACGGTCGGCTCCGACACGATCGTCAAGGCCGTACGGCAGGCCGACACCGACGCCAAGGTAAAGGCCATTGTGCTGCGCGTCGACAGCCCCGGCGGTTCGGCGCTGGCCAGCGACCTGATTTGGCGCGAGATTGTGACGGCGAAAAAGCCCGTCATCGTCAGCATGGGCGACGTTGCGGCCAGCGGCGGCTATTACATCTCAATGGGCGCGAAGAAGATCTTCGTCGAACCCGGCACGCTCACTGGCTCCATCGGCGTGGTCAGCGGCAAGCTGGCTTTGCGCGGCCTGTTGGACAAGATCGGCGTGAATATAGAAACCATCAAACGCGGCAAGAACAGCGGCAGCATGTCGATCAGCGAGCCATTCACGCCCGAAGAACGCGAAGCCTGGAAGAAGTTAATGCTGGTGACCTATCAGCAGTTCACCACCAAGGCGGCCGAGGGACGCAAAATGGACCTGGCGAAGCTGGAGTCGCTGGCCGCCGGCCGATTGTTTTCCGGACGCATGGCGGTGGCCAACGGCCTGGCCGATCAGCTTGGGACGCTGGACGACGCGGTGGCCGAAGCCAAAAAGTTGGGCGAATTGACGGGCGAGGAGAAGGTCGACCTGCTGATATTGCCCGAGCCCAAGAGCATCTTCGAGCAACTGCTGGGAATCTCTTCGATCGAATCCGAGATTCGCTCGCTGTCGCCCGAGTTGGTCGATGCGGCTCAAACGGCCGGCACGATGCGAAGGCTGTTCGTTGAACCGACGCTCACGCTGATGCCGTTCTTTGTGCGGTTCAGGTAGGGCAAAGAAGAGTCAACCACTAAGGCACAAAGGACACGAAGGCCAGGGCGCAAGTCCGTTACTACTTTCGTTCGTCTTCGTGACCTTTGTGTCTTTGTGGTGAAATTCCCTTTCCCTAAATCGGCACGCCGTTCCAGCGCACGAATCCTTCCAGAGCGTAATACTCCGGCAGGCCAAACTTGTTGTAGACGTCGGCCGTGTGGCGATTGCGATCTTCGGCTCGCTGCCAGAACTCGCGCGGGTCGTCGGGGCCGGGGAACTGGGCCGAGTCCTTCTGCGACTCATGGCGAAAGATGGCCGCCCGCTTCAGCTCCAGGTCGCGCGGGCTCAGCGGCACGGCGACGTCGATTTCGTGCGGGGCCCATTCTTGCCACGCGCCGCGATACAACAGCACCGCCGGCCGCGACGGCTCGTCGATCTCGTCGACTGCTCTCAAGATCGTCTCGGCACACACCCGGTGCGTGCCGTGCGGGTCCGATAAGTCGCCAGCCACGTAAATCTGAGCCGGTTGCACGTCGTCGATCAATTTGCGGACGATGCCGATGTCCTCATCGGTGAGCGGTTTCTTGGCGATCGTGCCGGTGCGATAAAACGGCAGATCGAGGAAGTGCAAATGTTCCTCGCGGCAGCCGGCCACAATCGCGCCGGCCTTGGCCTCGCTCCAGCGGATCAGCGATTTGATCAGTAGCACCTCCGGCGAGTCGCTCTCGCCGGATTGCTTTTCGACCAACGACCGCGCCACGCGATCCTCCAGGTCCTTCGACTTGGAGTCGTCGATGCCGAACCGGTGGTTGAACTCGCGCACCAGGTCGGCGATACGCCGCGCGTCGTGGTCGAACACGGCAATGTTGCCGCTGGTCATGTAGGCCACGTGCACTTCGTGGCGGTCCTCGACCAGCCGGATCAGAGTACCGCCCATGCTGATCACGTCGTCGTCGGGGTGGGGACTGAAGCAGATGACTCGCTTCGGTTCTTTGCCCGCGGGATGGTATTCGATGGTCTCCATCATCCAGCGGAACACGCGATGGGCCACGCTTTGGGCCGGCCCGTGATGCCGCAGAAGCTGGTGCAGGCTGTGCTGGCGAAAGTCGTCGTCGTCGAGCTTGAGCAGGGCCTTGCCCGTCTGCTCGCACAGCCAGAGCACTGCCCGCTTGATCAGCGAGTCGGTCCACTCGACTTTGCCCAACAGCCAGGGCGTGGCCACGGCCGTCAATTTGCCGGCGGCGGCCGAATCGACCAGCAGCGCCGCATTGGGATGTTGCCGCAGGTAGCAAGCCGGCACGCGCGGCGTGGGATCGCCCTCGGCCGTCTGGCGAATGATCGAGGCCTTGTGCTCGCCCAGCGCGATGAGCACGATCTTGCGGGCGTCGAAAATGGTGCCAAGGCCCATCGTGATCGCCTGCATGGGCACGTTTTCTTCGCTGAAAAAGTCGCTGGCGGCGTCGCGGCGCGTGATCGGGTCGAGCGTGGCTACGCGCGTGCGGCTGCTGGTGGCGCTAAACGGCTCGTTGAACCCGATGTGGCCGTTGCGTCCAATGCCTAGCAGTTGCAGGTCGATGCCGCCAGCTCGCTGGATCGCCGCCTCGTATTGCCGGCAGTGCTCCTCAAGTTTTTCCGGCGGCGTGAGTCCGTCGGGAATGTGGATGTTCTCGCTGGGAATGTTGACGTCCTTGAACAGTTGCTCGTGCATCCAGCGGCGAAAACTTTGCAGCCGCTCGGGTCCCAGACCCAGATACTCGTCAAGGTTGAACGTCACCACGTTCGAGAAGTCGAGCCCTTCTTCCTGGTGCAGCCGCGCCAGCTCGCGATAAACGCCCACCGGAGTGCTGCCGGTTGGGAGTCCCAGCACGGCCTTTTGCCCGTGGACTTGCCGCTCGCGGATGATGCCGGCGATCATCTGCCCGACGTGCCGGGCCAACTGCTCGTGCGAGGCGAACACATAGCAGGGCAGTGTGGTGCCGCCGAGCGACGAGAGGGCGGTGGGGTTGGTCATGAGGGTAGGCCAAGTCTTCTACGATGCTTGGAACCACTCAGTATGTCCGATTTGGCGCGACATCGCCACCGCAGTTTGCTTTTGCAAGACGCGTGACGAAGGAGTGAACCACTACGAGACGACTTCGGAGAGGAAGGATTGGCCACAGAGAGCACAGAGATCACGGAGGCTACTGAGGGCAGGCTGTAGGCTATAGGTCGGAAATACTTTGCATACCTTCGTCTCAATGTCCTCTCGTTCTCGGTGGCTAAACTGCCTGTCCTCGTCCGTCGTGCCGTTGTGGTAAAATTTTTTTCTTCGAGCCTGTGTGGTTCATCTGCCTTGGTCGTTTTCCGACTGCCCGCCAATGCCGGCTCAGTGCGGAGGTTCCACCGGCTCGCGACCGGCGGCGGTCAGAAGTCCGCGCAGAGTTTCGAGCGGAGTGTCGTGCGGCAGAAAACTGATATGCCCATCGCAATACAGAACGTTCACGCCGTGCACGTGTCCGGCGGAGATGTTCGGCTTTGAACCGGCCGGATTGACGCCCGCCAGCGCCTCGTCGAACGAAAGATCCTTGGGCTCCATCCAGTTGATGCCCGAACCAGTGACCTCGACGAGCATGATGGTGCGAGAAGTTCGATCGACGATCTTGCGCGTGCTGATGCCGTCCGCGTCGGGCCAGACCGTTTCCGGGCCGACTACCGCCACGTAATTGGTCATCGGTGGATTGTCCGGGCTGCTCTGACAGCGGAACGGGTCATCCCCCCGCGCGGCGAGCTTACTGTTGTTGGGTCCGTTCCACGGTTCGTGGAAGTCGTACTGCTGGTAGATATCGTTGGCCTCCAGAAAGGGGAGTATCAGCACGCGCCAACTGTGCATCGGCTTGCCGTTTGCATCGGCAACGTACGCTGGCGGAAACGTGCGGTACGTGTCGTGGTAGCTCTGCAAAGCGATGCCGATCATCTTCATGTGGTTCGTGCACCGGTTTCTCCGCGCGGCCTCGCGAGCGGCTTGAATCGCCGGCAGCAAGAGCGCCCCCATCACCAGCGAAACCAGCACGCAGAAGCCCGCCAGGCAACCGAATACGATCGCCAGGATCATCCACACCGGAGTCTGCGCTTTAACGGGCTGGCCTTGCGGAGCGGTGCTCATGGTTTCTCCCGAGTAGGTCAGGCACTCCGTGCCTGACAGGATGTAACGGCCGGCCATAGTCAGGCACGGGGTGCCTGACCTACAAAACTGGGGTGCCTGACGGGATGTAATTCGATTTTGCGGGGTGCCAAGCTCACGCTTATTTGGCCTTCACAATTCGGCCCCAGAGGGGCCACGTCGTGTAGCCTGGGGCGCTCTAGCCCCAGGAATCTTTGCGATTTTCAATTTCTCCTCAGCCCCGCAAGGGGCGACGCTGCAATGTCGCCCCGTTGGGGCTGATCGGTTCATCCGGATCCATAACCTGGGGCTCGCGCCCCCAGGCTACAATCCCGCGCCCCTCCGGGGCGTAATTGCTTCAGCATTGATTTGGTCGGCCGGCCCGAGATTTCGTTCGAGCGTGTTGGTTGGGCATGCTCACACCGCCACCACTGGCCGAAAGGGCGAGCGAGGGACCGAATTACGGCAGACCCTCGCTTGCGCGTTTTGATGTTGCGCTTTTCGTGCTATGACTGCTAAGTATTGCGTTGGCACGCAAGAGGATAGATC
>CAZUPX010000104.1:0-5357 GCA_964622155.1 uncultured Planctomycetaceae bacterium
CCAGAATTTTCAGTCCAAAGACCTGGTCGTCGTCAGCCCCGACGTGGGGAGCATCAAGCGGGCTCGCGGCCATGCCGAGCGGCTGGGGGCCAGCCTGGCGATCGTCGACAAACGACGGGCCGATGCCGAGCACACCAGGCAGGAAAACGTGATCGGAGACAGTGTCGACGGCAAGATCGCCCTGATGTTCGACGACATGATCAGCACCGCCGGCTCGATCTGCGGTGCCGCACAGGTGCTCCACGACCGTGGAGCCAAGCAAATCTATGTGGCGGCCACGCACGGCGTGTTGTGTGGCGGTGCCATCGACCGGCTGGCCCGCTCACCGGTCCAACAGGTCGTCATCACCGACACGATCCCGCTGCGCACCGAGCAGATGATCCCCAAGATCAAGGTGTTGAGCGTAGCCCCCTTGCTGGGCGAAGCCATCAAGCGAATTCACCGCAACGAGTCGGTCAGCCGGCTATTTGACTAGCCGGGTGCCGCGGTCCGTCGTCCGCTCTGCTGTAGCTGGGGTCTGTGACCCCGACCGGTGTCGCAATAGCAGTGCGCCGGCCCCGGCGCGCCGGGGCCAGCTACAGAAGAATATTCGGCTTCGACCCGCTACGCACGGGCGCGGCGGCGGCGCCAGCCAGCGGCGGCGAGCACCGCGATTCCCGTCGCTGCCAGGGCGATGCCGCCCGGCTCGGGCACGATGATCTGGGTGATCTGCGTGGCCCAAGCGTTGCTGCCCAGCGCATATTCCTGGAAGGTCCAGAACGAGTTGGGGTTGCTGGGGTCGACCATGGTGGAAGTGTAGTCGCCCCAGCGTATACCTAAGGTGCCCTCGAAATAGTGGTAGTTGTTGACCTCGCCGGCCTTCAACAGCAATGGGGTGCCGAACGTCGTGATTCCGCCGGTGGTTTTTCCGACGACGGCAAACGCACTGAGGTTGCCGCCGACGCTTAATGCCCCGCCCGACCGAGTGAAACCGATGACCATGTCGCCATTGGCGTTGACGCCGATTGACGGGCAGAAATAGTCGAAGTTCGGATTACTCAACACGCCTTCCTCGATCACCTGGTTGGTCTGTTCGTTCACCCGCAGCCACTTGATGGCAGCGTTGGCGCCGACTTTCGTCGCGTGCACGGCGTACATCGTATTGCCGACCTGGTACACGGTGGCGCTGATTCGGGCATCGATCGTACTCACGGCACGCGAGCCGTCGGGTTGCGCCGCCTTGGGTGGGTTGCTGTAGGTGGTCGTGTCGATGTAAATGGGCTCGGTCGAAAATGTGGCGCCCGCGGCCGCGGTGCCTGTCAAGTTCGACCGCACGAGAAACTTGATGTCATCGCCCGGATAGGCGGCCAGGATCGGCGCGTGATCCTTGGGCGGTCCATAATCCACGACCGGCTGCAGCGTGGTCCCAAAATCCGTGTACGTGCTGTCGGTGCGACTCAAATTGGCGATCGTCGGCGTGGAGGCCAGCAGGTCTGCCTTCGGCAGCGAGAAAATGGACACGCTGCCAAAACCGAATTCGGGTCCAAATTCGGGAAAGTTGTTCGTCGTCACGTAAACGCCATTGGCGTCAAACCCCAGCGACGTGAAGTCGAGGAATCGATCGCCGGTGCCGAGGTTGCCCGCGAAATCCACGGCCTTCCACCCGCCGGTCGGGTAGGACCTCGGGTCGGACGTATCCGAGCGGGCGATCAGCACCCTGTTGTCGGTCTTCGGGCCTTGCAGCGCGGCCGCGATCCACCGCGATGTCGTGGGGTCGTACAGGATTCGCTGATTGAAGACGCCCAGGTTGTTATTCCAATCGCCGGGGTCGAAGCCGGCGTTGATCCAGAACTGCCGGCCGGAGATTGGGTCCTGCGACTGTGCACCGTCGAGTTTGTCGTAGACGGCAAACGCGCCGTTGATCAACTGCGCGATGTGATTGGGTCCGACGGCCCCGTCGAGGTCGGGGGGAGCATAGCCGCCGTTGGCGTTCAGCTCCATGCCCTTGGTGACGGTCACGCCCTCGAAGTTCAGGCCGATCGTGCCGGTCTGCGCCACCAGCGCGGCAGGATACAGCACGACGCACGACGCGAAAATTGCGCAAGCCCAGTGGCTCACGGCGGAATGCACAGACATGGTTGACCGCTTACGCCGAAGAGAAATGGAAACGAGGATGTTGCAACGAAGCTCAAACGACACGCATGAGATTCACAAGCAACTCCCAACCGCGATGTTCAATGGACCGCGCGATGCGTAAGGGACCCACATACATCGTATTTGGCGCCAACGGAAATTGCAAGAAAACGATTGAGATGATCGGAGTCAGCGGCCGCCGGAAGGCCCGAACACGGCATCCACGTTGTCTCGCAGCACCTGGCGGCCCAGGGCGATGGCCCCGTCTTCGCTGTAGCGTCGGTCGATCACGAACCGTTCGGCCAGGATTTTGGCCAGAATGCGCTTGTACATGGCGAATTTGGGCAGGGCGAATTCCAGCTTGTACATGTCGGAGTAGTAGCCGATTTGCTTGGTGCGTGGCACGGCTTCCAGCCGGGCCGCCGCGTCGTGCTCGATGTACGTCGGCGTGTTGGAATACCACCAGTGACCGTTAGTGATCACGTTAGGAAAAATCCAACTATAGCTGACCAGCTCCTGATTGGTGACGCTGGCCAAGACGGAAATCGGAAACTTGACCCGCGGGAAGGCGTTGAACAAGTCTTTGTACTGGATCAGCGACACGCGGGAGTCGTACAGGTCGCGCCCCTGATAGACGCCCTCGGCGAAGACGGCGCGGTTCACGCCGATCATCAGGTCGAACGGAAGTCCAAAGTCGGCGCACAGTTCTGCCAGCGTCCAAAACACAAAGTGCCCCAGCGTGCGACGATGTTCGGCGTCGGCCTCGCCGCCACGTCGCCAGACAGCTTCGACCGCGGCAGTCGCTTGCGCTGCTTCGACCCGCGCCGGGGCGAAATCGGGCGGCAGCGAGACGGCGCACGCCCTGGCGCCGCGCGCCACGAAGTGTTCAAACAACTTTCCCAGCGATGCCTTGAGCGAGTGCGCGTCGCGCACCGATGTGCCGGCCGCCTTTTCGAGCCTTGCTCGCACCGACTCGCCAGACAGGTGAAACACCAGGTCGTCGGTCCGCAAACAGGGAATGTAGACCTTGGTGTCGAAGCCCGACAGCGGATCGTCAAAATCGTTGGTCAGGAACACCGCTTTGAGCTTCGAGCGCGCCAGCACTTGCTCGGGCCAATCGGCCTGGCTCATCGCGGCGGCGGCTCGATCGTACAGGCGTTCCCAGTTGGAACTGGTGATCGCGTCGTCCTGATGGCCGAAGAACACTTGCGCCATTTCGACCAGCCAGCTCGACTGGATCGTGTTGTCGAGCGCGCCGAGATACTCGACCAGCCGCGAGACCTTTTCCTTGGGTGCCAGGTTGGGCTCTTCGATCCTCGCGCGCGGCATGCCGGCCGAGTGGGCCAGCTCGGTGTAATAGTGGTAGCCAAGAATGTCGGCCAGCGTCTTGGCCGCCGGCTGGTGCGCGTTGATGTGGGTGTGCGGATCGACGAGCTCGATCGCGTCCAGTTCGTCAAAAACGCGTTTGCGCAGTTGTTCTGACATGGATTGAGCTCATCGGCGGCTCGGGTAATAGGCAAGAGGCGAAAAGCCTCCATCTTGCCGGATCACACGTCCATTGCAAGATGCCTGGCTCTCCACTTATCGCAACTCCGCACTACGCCGCGAGTCAGGTCGTCAGAGGTGGGGCAGCGGATACGAAGTTCTCGTAATGGCGAGCCGCGGCGGCCAGGTCGCCGTCGCGATCCACGAGCACGCCCAGAACGCGGGCGCGCAGGATGACCCCCTTTTCCAGCCGCTCGGCAAACAATTGATGTGCAAGCTGCACGCGAACGTCGCTGCTGTCGTCTCCGCCGACGCGATCGAGCTGCGTCGCTGGTGCTTCGTTAGGCGGACATGGGACCCGGCCTGGAGCGTGGTACTAGCGCGTGTTAAGCTTCCGCTTTACGTCCGCCAACGCAATCGAGCGTTTTTTACCCTCGGCGCGCTTGGCCTTGCGCAGCTCAACGAGGTCTTCGGCGTCTGCCAGTCGCTCTTGCAAGGCGAGGAACTCCTTGTACGGAAGAACGACGAACTCCTTTTTTCCGTTCTTGACCAGGATTTCAGGATGCAGTTTCAACATGGGTTCTCCGGTTACTTGTACGCATCCTTCCGAGGGAGGATGCGATAGGCCACCACCATGGACTCCTCAATCTCGAACAGTACTCGATAATTACCGACACGCAACCGATACTCCGGCGTGAAATCAGTCAGACGTTTCACATCGCCGGTCAAGTCGTTTCGCAGTCCTTCGATGGCTGCGAGAATGCGGCGCTGGGCCGACTTGGGCAACACATTCAAATCCTTGAAGGCGCGCGGTTTGAACTCAATGTCGTAGTTCATGTGCGCCCGTCCTTAATGCAGTTCCGGCCCGTGCGGTACTTGATGTTCATGATGAAGCCTAGCTTCTCGTGCGTGAAGCTGTTGTGCGATCGCTCGTCAAGTTGTCAGAGGTGGGGCAGCGGATACGAAGTTCTCGTAATGGCGAGCCGCGGCGGCCAGGTCGCCGTCGCGATCCACCAGCACGCCCAGAACGCGGGCGCGCAGGATGACCCCCTTTTCCAGCCGCTCGGCAAATAGCTGATGAACAAGCCGCGCCGGCGGAGCCGGATCTTCCGACTGGTCGGCGGCAAGCTGTGTTGTTTGAACAACGTTGGGCGCGACCATTTCGACAAAGCTGATCTGTTTCGATTTCAGTCGAAACACAAAACAAGTTGGCAAGTCGGCCCGGTTGTCTTCGAGCGCCGGTATGAGTTCAAACGCGCCGCGCTTGGCGTCGACCAGTCGGAACGCTTCACGGGCCGCGACCGTGCTGCGAGTTGTCAAACGCGGGCAAGCATCCAAAAGGCTGGTCTGCACGGAAGCCACCAACTCGATGGCGGCAATAACGCTGTGCGATTCGCGGGGCGCCGCGCGCCAATAGATTTGAGCACGCAGCCGCCGCTGCGGAGTTTCGTCATACGTCGCGATCAGATCGCCGCCGCGCGCATAATGTTCAACCCCAGTCAACGACATGGGCTGCCCTGGCAAATCGACACCAAGCAGGTCGATGTCCTTAAGCGACTGGCCGTCAACCATCACATGGCGCAGTCCGCCGCCCGGGTTGGCGACTTCGACCGTAGCGCAGAAGCGCTTTAGCTCCAGCCGCGCTCCACCGAGATCAACGTGCCAGGAATGCTCGGACGCCATGGCCAGCCAACGTGTCCGCACTTTGCCACTAGACAAACACTGCGATCAAACAAAAAAACCCCGCCGAATCGCACGAG
>CAZUPX010000105.1:0-2362 GCA_964622155.1 uncultured Planctomycetaceae bacterium
GAAACGGCCCGCGCGGCGTTGAAAAAGGGACCGTCGCAGGCGGTCAAAACTTTTGGCGATCTGGCCGAGCAGTATTCGATCGAGGCCGGCAGCCGCACGCTGCGCGGTGAGGTGCCACCGATTCAGAAACACGGCGGACAGCCGGTGCTCGAAAAGGAAGCCTTTACACTCAAACCCGTCGAAAACCCCCTGTCCGGCATCATCCAGGTCGGGGACACGTACGTGATTCTGTTCTGCGAAGGGTACACCAAGCCGATCGATACCAATTTTGAGGAAGTCAAGGATCTGCTCTACCGCGACATCCATGAGAAGAAGCTGCGGATCGAGATGGCGAGGGCGTTCGACGACTTGAAGGAAGCTTCGCGGATCGAGAATTTCCTGACCGGCAACAGCAAAGGTCCCCAGAAAGAAGAGCAGAATCCCGGGGTTGAGCCCGGTATCATGATGCCCAAGGTGCTCAAGCCGAGCGCCCCATAAGCGAACCTGCCGCCGCCAGGTGGCGTCTTTCTTGGGTCCATGGAGTCGCCGCCCGCCCCGCGCTCGCGTAAGCGTGAGCGTGTGGACTTCTAATCATACGTCTGCATGCTCACGCGAGCGTGAGCATGCACCCAAAACCGGGCGTGCAGTTCAGGGCAAACCGTTTCTTTTGTGCCAGCGCGCGGGTATCCTGGATTAGTGAACGCTGTCTACAGCCGCGCTTGGTGCCTCGATTGAGCGAACCGATGAGTCAAGACAACGAATCCGACGACCCCGTCAACAATACGGCTCCATTTCAAATCGAAGTCTCCGACCGCGTCAAACGGCTGCCCCCTTACTTGTTTGCGCGGATCAACGCGGTCAAGTATCAGAAGCGGCGCGCCGGTGACGACGTGATCGACCTGGGCATGGGCAATCCTTCCGACCCGCCCGAAGACCTGGTCATTGAAAAGCTTGCCGAGGCGGCTCGCGACGAGCGAAATCACGGCTACAGCAAGGCCACCGGCATTCCCAACCTGCGCCGCGAAGTCGCCAGCAAGTATCTGAAAAAATACGGCGTGCGGATCGATCCCGATAGCGAAGTCATCGTATGCCTGGGATCGAAGGAAGGCTTCAGCCACATGTGTCTGGCCCTGATCGGACCGGGCGACACGGCGATTGTGCCGG
This sequence comes from uncultured Planctomycetaceae bacterium, assembly GCA_964622155.1. Classification (GTDB taxonomy): domain Bacteria; phylum Planctomycetota; class Planctomycetia; order Pirellulales; family PALSA-1355; genus CAZUPX01. The sequence continues at coordinate 1,144 of CAZUPX010000105.1, forward strand.
CCCCCTATTTCCCGGTGCACGTGTACGCGATCGCCCTGGCGGCTGGCAACGTGATTGCGCTGGAAGTGGCCGACAGCGAGCGATTCCTCTCCAACATTGCCTACACCTGCCAACACCTGTATCCCAAGCCCAAGCTGCTGATCATCAACTATCCGCACAATCCGTCGACGGTCACGGTCGATCCGGGGTTCTTCGTCGAGGTGGTCAAGCTGGCCCGCCGTTATGGCTTCATGGTCATCAGCGACTTCGCCTATGCCGACGTGGCGTTCGAAGGCTACCAGCCCCCCAGCTTTCTTTCAGCGCCAGGCGCCAAGGAAGTCGGTGTCGAGTTCACCACGATGAGCAAGGGTTACAACATGGCCGGCTGGCGCGTCGGCTTTTGTGCGGGAAACCCCGAGATGGTTCGCGCCTTGGGCACCATCAAGACCTACTACGACTACGGCATGTTCCAGGCTATCCAGATTGCGGCGATCGTGGCCTTGCGGCACACCGACGCGGCCGTCGAGGCCCAAAGTGCGCTGTACCAGCGGCGGCGCGACGTGCTGTGCGACGGACTGCGGCGTATCGGCTGGAGCGTGACCCCGCCGCGAGCCGGCATGTTCGTGTGGGCCAAGGTGCCAGAGCCCTGGGCCAGTCAGATGGACACCATGCAGTTTGCCACCAAGCTACTGGAAGAGGGAGACGTGGCCGTCAGTCCCGGCAGCGGCTTTGGCCCGGCCGGCGAAGGCTATCTGCGGCTGGCACTCGTTGAAAATGAGAACCGTCTGCGTCAGGCGGTGCGTCAGATCGGCCGCTGCCTGGGCGCCGAATCGCGCCCGTCCGGCGCCATCGCCAGTGATCCGCGGGCGGCAAGTTAATCGGCTTCGGACCTGCCGGTTTATCTCTTGTGGCGGTGCCAGAAAAACTGTTCGATGCAACACGGATCGTAGACCGCGAGCCGCGGTCGATGACACTGCTCGATTTACTCATATTCATGGCTGGAATTGGGCTGGCTCTCTCATCGTTCCTGCCCGCCAGCGGACCGACCTGGGGTAGACCACCGCGCGATTTTGCCGAATTATCATTGGCCATCGGGATTCTAGCCCGTATTTCTCACCATGCGGAGGTTTTGGCGGGTGATTTTGGCCTGGCGCGCGTCATGCGTGGGTGGGTGCCGCTATGAGGCGCGCGTTTCGATTGATCACTTGGCAAATGTGATCGATATTCGATACGGAGACCA
>CAZUPX010000106.1:0-2295 GCA_964622155.1 uncultured Planctomycetaceae bacterium
ACGGAACAGTAGGAGGATATTCTTCTCGCCTGCCCGACTGTACCCTGTCCCCTGTAACCTATTCCCTTGCCGGCTATATTGGCCGGCATGGCAAGACGCTCTATTGCTGGCTGTCGTGGGATCGTGACGGGCGCTTCGAGCGGCATTGGCAAAGCACTGGCTCGGGAGCTCGTCGTTCAGGGTGCACGGTTGCTCGTCGTGGCTCGCCGCGAAGAACGATTGCGCGAGCTGGCCACCTCGCTTGCGGGCGCTGGGGGCCAGGTTGAAGTATTTGCCGGCGACATCACCAGTCCGGAGGCCCGAGCGGAGATGATTGATCGGGCCGCTGCCGTGTTCGGCGGGCTCGATCTGCTGGTCAACAATGCCGGCATCGGTGCGATGGGGCGCTTCGACGAGGCCACGAGCGACCGGCTTCGTCGCGTCATGGAGGTCAACTTCTTCGCCCCCGCGGAGCTGATTCGGCTGGCACTTCCGCTGTTGCGCACTGGCCGCCGACCGATGATTGTCAGCGTCGGCTCGGTGCTGGGTCATCGCGGCGTACCCTATTGCGCCGAGTATTGCGCCAGCAAGTTTGCGCTGCGCGGATTGAGCGAGTCACTGCGGGCCGAGCTCTTTCCACTGGGAATTGACGTGCTCGTGGCAAGTCCGGCCAGGACCGACACCGAGTTTTTTGCCCAGGCGATCAATCCTGAGCAGTCGCGCTGGCCGAAGTTGCGTGGAACGCCGGTCGAGACCGTGGCCCGCCGGACTGTGACGGCCATTCGCCGGGGCCGTCACGAGGTTGTGCCAACAGCCTCGGGAAAACTGATGGTCTTGGCGAGCCGACTGGTGCCTCGTGTTATGGACTGTGTGCTGGCGAGGTACAGTTGACGCCGCGATTTATTTACGAACCCGACCCGCCAGCGAGGGATTCTGTAAGCACGCCGACCGGGAATCCCTCGCTGGCGCGTCGGGTTTGTATTGTACGGCTTTGGGTTCCACCCTGGCTGACAAGCTCCGGGCCGTGCGTTATTCTAGGAGGACGTGCCCACCCCCTCAGTGCCGCCCATTTGAAGAATCAAAAGGAGCCCGACATGCCCCTGCGTACTCGACGGCAGTTTTTGGAAGACTCGATGTTTGCGGCGGCTGCTGCCGTGGCGGCCAACTCGGCGACGTGCGCATTTGCGGCCGATGAAAAGCCGGACCTCGAAAGCCCCAACGAGAAGCTGGGCGTGGCGGTGGTCGGATGCGGCGGGCGTGGCTCCGACCATTTGAAGGACTTCTCGTCGCGCAAAGGCACCGAGGTGCTGTACGTCGTTGACGTCGACGAGAACATCGCCAAAAACCGGGCCCGCATGGTGGCCGACAAGCAGGGGCGCGAGCCCAAGGTCGTAGCCGACCTGCGCGAAGCGCTGGACGACAAATCGGTTGACATCATCTCCACGGCCACGCCCAACCACTGGCACGCGCTGGTGAGCATTTGGGCCATGCAGGCCGGCAAGGACGTGTACGTCGAGAAACCTGTCAGCCACAACGTCAGTGAAGGCCGGCGGATCGTCGAGACCGCGCGCAAGTACAAACGCATTTGCCAGACGGGCACGCAAAGTCGATCGAACAAGGGCATGCAAGATGCCATGCAGTTTCTGCACGACGGCAAGCTCGGCAAGATCAACGTCTCCCGCGGACTCTGCTACAAGCGCCGACCCACGATCGGTCCGAAGGGTGACTATCCGATTCCAGCCGGCGTCAACTACGACCTGTGGCTTGGACCGGCGCCGTTGGCTCCGCTCACCCGCAAACGCTTCCACTACGACTGGCACATGCAGACGCCGTATGGCAACGGCGACCTGGGAAACCAGGGCATTCACCAGATGGATCTTTGCCGCTGGGGTTTGGGTGTCGACCGCGTGAGCGATTGGGTGCTGTCGTACGGCGGGCGTTTGGGCTACGAAGACGCCGGCGACGCGGCCAATACGCAAATGATCATCCACGGCTACGGCGACCAGGCCCTGGTGTTCGAAGTTCGCGGCCTGCCCACCGAGCCATACAAGGGCGCCGCGGTTGGAGTGATCTACGAAGCGGCCGACGGCTACCTGGTGATGACCAGTTACTCAAGCGGTACGGCCTTCGACAAGCAAGGCAACAAGATTCAGGAGTTCTCCGGCGGCGGAGATCACTACGGCAATTTCATTTCCGCCGTGCGCAGCCGAAATCCCAAGCAACTCAATGCCGATATTCTCGAAGGTCACCTGTCCAGCGCGCTATGCCATCTGGGCAATATCTCGTACCGACTGGGCGAACAGCTTGCGGTCGACG
>CAZUPX010000107.1:0-5882 GCA_964622155.1 uncultured Planctomycetaceae bacterium
TCTGACGCGAAGCCGTTCGTCCAGCTCTGTGTCGTGCCGTCTTGAAAGTCGTCGACTTGTCCAGCGACTACCGACAGCATCGAGCGCTGCTCGAGCGTCTCGAGGCGGAGGCGACCGCCATCGCGGTGATGCAACTGGCAAGACGGATTGAGGGCCGAACGTCGCTGTGATTTGAAGTTGCCAGCCATGGGCTTCCTCATCGCCACTTGCTCCGCTAGCCGGATTCAACTCTGGCGCAAATCCGGCCGAACGTCCGCTTCCCTACCGACGGCGCCGAAGGCCCCCGCCGATCAGTGTATATGCATAGCTAGATTCCTACAAGGAAAAAGCACTGAAATCTTGACGAATTCCGGCGACTCAATGTTGCCGCGCGAGATCAGCGACGAAATCCTCTGGCAGCAAACTGCGGCCAGGCTTATCCGGTGAATCATAGCCACAGCGGCGACGTGCCCCTCCGGTGCCCGACTTAGGAAACTGAGCATCTTGACCCATCGCCGGTGTTATCATTGGGCCAACCTAAAGCAACTCCACCATGCGAATTTCTTCCCAAGTCCGAACGACCGCGAGCGCTACGGCGCGTACCACAACTCACGCGCTCGTGCTGTTGGCCGCCGCCTTGGTGCCTTCTGCCCATGCCGCCGATAAACCCAAGCCTCCGAACGTCGTCATCATCTTTGCCGACGACCTGGGCTACGGCGACTTGGGTTGCTATGGGCATCCGACGATTGCCACGCCAAACCTGGATCGCATGGCGGCCGAGGGATTGCGGTTCACGCAGTTCTACGTGGGCGAATGCGTGTGCACGCCCAGCCGCGCGGCGCTATTGACCGGGCGACTGCCGATTCGCAGCGGAATGTGCAGCGACACAAGGCGCGTGCTGTTTGGCGATTCGACCGGCGGCTTGCAAGACAGTGAGGTCACGATCGCCGAGTCGCTCAAATCCAAGGAATACGCCACGGGCTGCATCGGCAAATGGCACCTGGGGCATTTGCCGCGGTTTCTTCCCATGCGCCACGGGTTCGACAGCTACTATGGCATTCCCTACAGCAACGACATGAAGCCGACCGTGTTGCTGCGCGGCGCCCAGGTGATCGAAGATCCCGTGGACCAGACGACCCTCACTCAGCGATATACTGCCGAGGCCTTGTCGTTCATTCGCCAGAATCGAGCCAGGCCGTTCTTTTTGTATCTGGCACACACATTTCCACACGTGCCGCTCTTCGCATCGCCCGAATTCAAAGGCAGGAGCCGGCGCGGACTCTATGGCGACGTCGTCGAGGAGCTCGATGCGAGCGTTGGCCAGGTGCTGTCAACATTGCGCGACTTGGAGATCGACAAAAACACCTTTGTGTTCTTCACCAGCGATAACGGACCGTGGCTGACCCGCAATCGCAATGGCGGCTCGGCGGGCTTGCTGCGCGAGGGCAAGGGAAGCACGTGGGAAGGTGGCATGCGCGAGCCGGCCATCGCCTGGTGGCCCGGCACCATTCCCGCGGGCCGCGTAACCGCCGAATTGGCCAGCACGCTCGATCTGCTTGCTACCGTCCACGCGCTGGCGGACGTGCCCCTGCCCGCCGCTCGGACACTGGATTCGTACGACATCGGTCCGGTGCTGCTAGGCAACGGCAAGAGCCCGCGGCAAGAAGTGTACTACTATCGCGGGACGAAACTGATGGCCGTTCGCAGCGGTCCCTGGAAGGCCCACTTCATGAGTCAGGCCGGCTACGGCGACCCCGAGGCGAAAATGCACGATCCCCCCCTGCTCTTCAACCTCGAGGTCGATCCGAGCGAGCGGTTCGACGTGGCCAAGGACAATCCTGACGTGGTGTCCGCGATCCGCGAGGTCGCCAGCAAGCATCAAGCGGGCGTGACGGCGCCGCCGTCGCAGTTAGAGTTGCGGTAAGGCGAGCTGAACTTCCCTCTCCCCTCGTGGGAGAGGGTGGCCCTTCCGGCGCGCCGGGATCGGGGCCGGGTGAGGGGAAGCGCACCAAATTCGCGATCCCCATGCCAACTTCGCCCCCTCATCCCCGACCCTTCTCCCACGAGGGGAGAAGGGAGTCTATGGCGTGTCCCCACTATTCCAGCATGACTTCCGCGAAATCGTCGCTGCGGAGGTTGACGCAGCGGACGGCTAGCGAGCCGGCGGCACGCGGAAAGTAGGCGTCGACGTAGCCGGAAGCCGCACACGCTTCGCGCGCCGCGGCCACCGATGGCAGCGCACTCTTGAGCAGTACGAGTTCGACGGCGCCCAGCTTGTTCGCGACGCACGCGGCGATCGAGTCGCTGGTAATGTGCCAACCGACCGGTAGCGCGCCGCAAGTCGCTTGCTCGCGCCCGATGCATCTCAAAACCTGTAAGATCTGCAATTGCGATACGTCAACCATTTGCAATTGATCGAGGTCTCTCACCAAGACGGCATCATCAAGAAGCTCGGCAACGAGTTGTGCGCCCAAGTCCATCAAGCGAATGGCGAGCCAGTGGACCGTCTCGGACGGAAACTGGTGCCGGCGGTCGAGCTTGCGCAGCGCCTCGACCAGCGGGCCTCCGCCGACGACCACAATATTGACCGCCTCGGGCTGCTGCGAAAGCCAGCGACGAAAGCTCGGCACCAACTCGGTCCAGTCAAGCAGGCTTCCGCCGAGCTTGATGACCCGCAACTCGGTGCTCATTTCGAGCCCTCGCGCGCCAAGACAGCCAGCGCGTGCGCCGGGGCGCACATCGACAACTCGGGCCCCAGCTCGCGCATCAGCGAAATCACTATGGCCTTGTTTTTGATCAAATCCAACATTCGCCGAGCAAGAAACTCTCCGCGCCCAGAGATTACGATCGTCGCCGGGGGCTCTTGTATGCGGGCCATCAACTGCGCCGCGATCGCGCCAATCTTGCGCAATTGCGATTGCGCGATGGCCTCGGCCGCCGCCAGCGCATCGGACTCGCTGAACATCTCGCGGTCGGCACAGATCTGTCGCGCCAGACGGTCGCGGGCAAACGCCTTCGTTGCACCGCGGCCATCGGCCGTGTCTGTGGCGTTGGGCTCCTCGGGTAAGTCACCCAAGGTCACATACACGTCCCACATCGTGGAGAAGACTTCCATGGCGGTCGGATACTTGCGGCCCCGCCAGGGCACCAAGGAGGCGACGGCGCACACCGGACTGCGCTGGATGCCTGTATAGACCAGCTCGCCGTTGAGCATCCGGTTGGGATCCGTCTTCCCAATTGTCACCGGAACGCCGTCGACCAGCGGAATCAGGTCGCACGTTGTCGAGCCGATGTCAATCAGCAAGCCCGATCCTTGTGGAACATATCGGCCAGCGAAGCTTGCCAGCGCGTGCCAGTTGCTCGCTGCAACCAACAGCGGCTGATTCAGGGCCGTTTGCAGGGAGACCAGCCGGCCGTTGGTCAGATAAACCCGCGTGTGTCGTCCGCTGGCGGCGACAGACACCGCGTTGAGAATGAACTTGACGCCTTCGACCTTGGTGGTGAAGCAATCGGCCAGTTCACCGGTCATGGTCACGGCCACGTGATCCACTCGCGGCATCACGGCCACCATGGATCGCAGGGCGTCGACCAGTTGACTGGGATTTTGCCACAGCGCAAAAGGCTGCGAGACCGCAAACCTGTCGCCGTCGGCGGCCTTGAGATTGGCTCCTCCGATGTCCAGTGCCAACCATTTCATAGGTTACCCGTGGAAACTTCTCGTTTGACCATTTCGCGTGGGTCAAACCGCACGTGCCCATCCTGCCATGCTAACTCGAAGTCGTCCCCACATGCGATTGCCAACATGGCCGCGGCCAGGTTTTGATCGGCCAGGGCACGATAGCCGATATACGAAGTCGTGAGCCGGGGGTTCACCTCAACCACTACATCATCGCTGCCCGAGACGTCTTTCCCCAAGACCAGATCGACCCCCATGTATCCGAAAGGCTGGGCAAAGGTCTCCACGGCACGCACGGCCAAGATTGTCGCACGCGTGGCCAGCGCTGGGTCGATCGGCAGCGACCCGCCCAGGTAAGCGAATCGACCGTCCTGACTGAGCCTTTGCAGGCAAGGCACTAGCGGCAAAATCCGGCCGGGCCCGCATAAGCACGCTACACTCGCGGGCGTGCCCGGACAGAATGTCTCCAGCCGCCAGGTTTCCGCACCACGGGTGGCACTGGCGTCTCGCCAGTGCTGAGCTTCGCGGTCCGCCGCACTGGCGGCACGCCAGTGCCACCCATTCAAGTCCGATGGCGCTTCAATCAGTCGAACGCCCTGAGAACCCGCCCCGTCGCACGGCTTGAGCACCGCCGGGTACGAAAAGTCTGCCGGCAACCGACCTCGATCAAGTATCGTGCCGAGCGGCGCGTTCACACCACGTGCCCTCAGGTGCTCGGCCGTGGCATGTTTATCCGACAAAATCGCTACGAGTGCGGCGCCTGGTCCCAAGAGCCTGCCGCCGGACTCTTCAACAAGTCGGCAGCGCGTGTACAGGTATCCGCAAAACTCCGGGGCAATCACAATCGACCAGTCAGCCACCGCAGCCAGCGAGCGGATTGCGTCGTGCTCGTCGGAAGCACTGCCGACCTCGTGGACGATCGCGGCCGAAAGTTCCAAGCCGCGGAACCGGCGATCTCGCAGTACATCGACCGCGATGCCTTCCGCGCAGCAGAAGTCCGCCACAAGCGAGCGGACCATGGCCGAGCCTTCAGCCGCCAGGGGATCGAGTTGACTGGGCGAGCCATCAAACTCGTATCCACCGCCACCGGTCACAAATTCGTACACAAAAATCCGCACGTCGGCGCGAGTCTGCCCTTTCGGTCACTGCTGAATTGAATTACAGCGGCACAGCCTATCGCAGCGATGTCAAAAGATTCCCAACTGGTCCCGCGCGTCCTCGGTCATGCGGTCGGGTGTCCAGGGTGGAATCATGACGATCTTGATCTCGACGTTGCCGGCCCCTTCCATTGCTGACACCGCGTTTTTCGACTGCGTGATCAATTGCGGGCCGGCAGGGCACGCCGGGCTGGTCATCGTCATCTCGATCTTGACATCGGTCTTACCTTCCGCCTCCTGCAACTCCACCAGGTAGACCAGGCCCAGGTCGATGATGTTGATGAACAACTCGGGATCGATGACTTGCTTAAGTACCTCGCGGACGGATTCTTCGGAAATGGCCATAGCTCGGATTCCTCGGCACGCTTAAGGCCGCAGCCGGTTGGCGTAAGGACGGAACAAACTGTTTGCCAGACCTACAGCCTACTGCCTCCAGCCTGGTTGTGAAGCTTCACAAACACATCTTCACCAACAATCTTAACCTCGTAAACCGCGGTGGGCTGCGTGGCGGGCATGGTCAGCGCTCGCCCGTCGCGGACGTCGAACTTCGCACCGTGCCGCGGGCAGGCGATGGCATACCCGTCGAGCTCCCCTTCGCCCAGCGGCCCGCCGTCGTGCGTGCAAACGTCATCGATCGCGTAAAACTGCCCGCCGGCGTGCACCAACACCACTAGTGTATCGTCCACCTCGACGATTTTCCGCCCAGGATCGGGTACGTCGGTCACTTTGGCGACGCGGATGAAGTCGGACATGAAAAAAGGGGCTGGGGGCCAGGGGCTGGGGAATAGTAAGTGATTTCAGCGATCAAAGAGGGGGTCCACTGTCAGTTCGAGAATTAATTGTGCACTATTGAACTCATTCGCGACGCCGTCGGCCCATCCATGCTTGACTAGCCCCTAGCACCCGGCCCCGAGTCCCTACTCATACTCCCTGATTCGCCGGCCGATCGCATCACCGAGGGCCTCGCGGACACTTTCGATCGTGATGCGGTCGAACACTTGCTGGAAAAAGCCGGTCACAACCATCCGCACCGCTTCCTTACGTGTCAGGCCGCGGGTGCGCGCGTAAAA
>CAZUPX010000108.1:0-2012 GCA_964622155.1 uncultured Planctomycetaceae bacterium
GGTATTCAACCGTCCCCAGCTCGCACCAGCGCGGCGAATCATCGACCAGCAGCTCGGCCGCAACCAGGGCGTCGAGGGCGCTTTTCCAGAAGGCATCCGGGTCCGGCGCCCGTTGCCGTGGTGCCGGGACGATAACCAGACTGACGCGCCGCTTGCCACTCGCCGGCGGGATGCGGGCGCCCTTCGCGTACCATCCTAACAACACGCGGTCATCTTTTTTCAACGATCCGCAAGTGGGCTAGATCGTCGGTGATTCGCGGTACCGCCGCACCAACTCCGCCAGGAGGATCGGCCGTTTCTTCGTGGATCTCGCTTTGCGCATGGTCTTGCGGCGATGCAGTGCCTCGGTTTGGCACTGCGGTTCTTCGGCCTCCCGGTACGGCAACAAGTCGTCCACGGTGAACGGCTCGGGATGTGCCGCATGCGCGTCCAGAGCATGCACCAGCGTCGGCCCCTCCAGAACGATCCGTATGCCCGCATGGCGATGGCCGTGGATGCGTCGCTCATGACTCTTGGGTAGGCGAAACCAACGTTCCAGGTCGAGATTGTCTTGGATCTGCTCGAACATTCCCGCGCCGACAAAGAGGCCAGCGACAAAGCTCCCCATGACTTTGGCCATCTGTTGATGCGTCGCATCCGGCGTGCCCGCGAAACGCTCCTTCAAGGCCTCGAACTTTTCCTGCCTTGCCGCGCACGGAGCGTTCGGTTCAAGGGTCGCGGCTACCGCCGCGATGTCCTGGACGTAGCCGCGCAGCGTTTCTTGCTCCGCGCGGACGCTATCCAGGCCGCGGTCGATGCAGCCCGCCAGTCGCCCGAGTTGCTTCTCTGCGAACCCCCTTTTTTCTCGTCCAAGTTTCGTTGGATCGACTCACGAACCTCGGCCAACGCCTCCGCCATCCGCAGGCCGGAAGGATGCAGCGGTCCGCCCTGATCGTCGTTGAGAATCCCACGCACCGCGGCGCAGTATTCGAGCACGACCGTACTCGCCACGGCCGGGCTCGGAGTGGAACACGGCGCGTTGACTGCTGGTGCCGTCGCCGTCAGGGTGGCGGCGGCGTTCTCGTTGGCAACGCTTGCCGCCGCGATGGCGTCCGCCTCGGACGCCTCGACCTTCTGGTGCTTGAGCACCGCTTGCTCGATCGTCCGCAGGCCACGCACCTTTTTCCGCATCTGCACCTTGGCGTGACTGTCGGCCTCCAAAACGGGCTTGGCCACATCGCGCAGGAAATGGTTGGCGCAATAGCGATGCGGCACATCCGAGAATTCCGCGGCAATCCCCGTCACAAACGCGTCCTGACGGTCCGACAGCCACAGTGTTACGGGCTTGTCCAGTGCTGCCGCCCACTCCTTGGCTCTGGCCAGCAGGCGGCGGACCTCGTCCGCCGTCGCCGACAACAACGGTTCGGCGAACCACACACGCTTCTGCGTCAGCTCGCGGACGACGTACAAGGTCTCGTGTCCCTTTTCCGGCTGCAGGCCGTCGATCGAGAGAATGAGCTCTTTTGTCGCCGCATAGTGCCGACGCAGGGTGGCCGGGTCTTCCTGTCGCGCCGCCAACATGGTCTGATACTGCCGGACATACCGGGTCAACGAGTCTGCCGACAACTTGATGCCGTATGCGTCCCAGAGGTCGCCCTGAATCTGCGAAATCGACCAGTGCCGGCAGCAGCGACGATGCCCGATCCAGCAAAGGACATCCCAACCGATCGCCCACTTGGGTAAGGCGATCGTGATTTCGAGTTCGGGACTTATCGTGTGGCAATGGCCGGGGCAAATGCGATCAGGGCAGTGATTGAGCTTGCAAACCAATTCCACCGGCCCCTCCAGCGTGTGGAAGTGGCGATAGCGGTGATCACAGATATACATCGTCCGCCCACAGACCGAACAGGTGCGGTCGAGGACGTCCAGTTCCCACAGGGCGAAATCCGTGTCCTTGGGCCAGTGGTATGGCATCCTGCCACCTCCGTGCGCTCGATCCATCGAGGGACAAACCACGCCAGAGTTTATGACAA
>CAZUPX010000109.1:0-2791 GCA_964622155.1 uncultured Planctomycetaceae bacterium
GATCGAGGCCGGCCAGCACGTCCGCGTCATCGAGGTGCGAGGCAACCGCGTCGTCGTCCGTCCGACGGACGAAGCGGCGGCGCCGCCGTCCGACGATATTCTCTCCCGTCCGATCGAATCACTCGGTCTCGACGGACTGGACGAGCCACTCGCGTAACGCCGTTCGCACACTTGACATCGTGGCGCTGCCGGCCGGACAATGCTGGCATCCGGTGCGCACAGCAGCAGCCTTTTGAACAATCCTCGGGGTTCGCCACCATGAACGATCCAGCCAGCTTTTCGACGTTAATTACCTGGATTGTGATCCTGGCAGTCGCGTTCTTTCTGTTGATCGTGCTGGCGGTGTTCGCTCGCTACTTTCGCTTGTGGATCCAGTCGGTCACGACTGGGGCCCGGATTGGCATCTTCGATCTGTTAGGTATGACGTTTCGCAAGGTCAACCCAACGGTCATCGTGCGGTCGAAGATCATGGCCGTGCAGGCCGGATTGACCGACGAGATGGGTATCACGAGCAAGACACTCGAAGCCCACTACCTGGCCAATGGCAACGTGCCACTGGTGATTCGGGCATTGATCGCGGCCAAAAAAGCAAAGATCATCGATCTGGATTTCAAGCAGGCCACGGCCATCGACCTGGCTGGCCGAAACGTTCTAGAGGCGGTGCAGACCAGCGTCTATCCCAAGGTGATCGACTGTCCGGCCCGCGGCGCGGCGCGCGACTCGCTCGACGCAGTCGCCAAAAACGGCATCCAACTCAAGGTCAAGGCCCGTGTGACCGTCCGGGCCAATCTGAACCAGTTGATTGGCGGCGCCACCGAAGAGACGATCATTGCCCGCGTGGGTGAGGGTATCGTCAGCGCGATCGGCTCATCGGAGTCGCACACTGAGGTGCTGCAGAATCCCGACCGGATTTCCAAGGCCGTTCTTGCCCGGCGGCTCGACTCGCAGACCGCGTTTGAGATTGTGTCGATCGATATCGCCGATGTTGACGTCGGCGACAATATCGGCGCTCGCTTGCAGGCGGATCAGGCCGAGGCAGACACACGCGTGGCTCGCGCCAATGCCGAGGGTCGCCGTGCCATGGCCGTCGCCCAGGAGCAGGAGATGTTCGCGCAGATGGAGGAGAGCCGGGCCAAGGTTGTCGAGGCGGAAGCCGAGATCCCCAGTGCCATCGCTGCCGCATTGCGCAGCGGAGGGCTAGGCGTCATGGACTATTACAAGCTGCGCAACGTTCAGGCCGACACCGATATGCGTAAGAGCATTGCCGGTTCGCCACAGTCCAAGTCATGAACGGTTTCGAGCGCCGCGCTGATCGAGGACGTCGCTGATGATCATCAACGCGATGCTACTGGCCGCCGGCGAATGGTTGAGTTATATTCTGCCGCTGGTGTTCCTGTTGTACGCGATCATCCAACTGATCGCGTCGAAGGGGGCGGCCACGAAGGCCGCCGGGCCGCAGACTCGCAAACCACAGCGGCGGCCCGCTGAGCCGGCCGAGCGCCCACTCGGCCAGCCGCAACCCGCCAAGCCGGCCGCGCCGGGGCCGTCGCAGCTCAACGCCGAGATCGAGCAGTTTTTGAAGCGTGCCGGTGATCGTCGCGATCGCACTCGGCGAGAAGGCACCGTCCCGGTCAAAGCGCCCCCGAAGGCCGCGCCCCGGCCGCCCGTGCAATCCGCGCCTGAAATTCGCAGCGTCGGTGCACCGCTTTCCTCGCGGCAGGACGCAGACACGGTGGCCGCTTCCGTCGAGAAGCATCTGACTAACCGCGGTTTCGCCGATCGAGCCGAACACCTTGCCGACGACGTCGTGCGGGCCGAGGGTCAGTTCGAAGACCACGTCAAGAAGGCGTTCACTCGCAAGGTCGGCACGCTCGATCAAACGACCCCCGCTACGCCGTCGCTGCCCGCAACTGACATTGCACCGTCAATCGAGCCCCAGTCGCCCGCGGCTTCCATCGCCGCGCTGTTGGCGAATCCACAGAACGTGCGGCAAGTGCTGGTACTCAGCGAAATCCTCGCGCGACCCGAGCATCGCTGGTAGAATGCCCGACCGCGGGCGGCAGAAATCGTGCGAAGCGGCCTGCGGCAGCCCCCTGCCAACCTCTCCATTCGCGATTGCGAGACATGAACTATGGCGGTTCCCAGAATTGTTCCCCACCAGACGCGCATCGGCTGGATCGGCACCGGCGTCATGGGCTCGAGCATGTGCTCGCACCTCATGGCGGCCGGGTTTTCGGCCACGGTTTACAATCGCACGAAGTCGAAAGCACAGCCGCTGGTGGACAAAGGGGCCAGATGGGCCGACTCTCCCAAAGCCGTGGCTGCCGCCGCCGATGTCGTGTTCAGCATCGTCGGCTTTCCCACAGACGTGCGGGCCGTAACGTTGGGGCCCGACGGGTCGCTGGCCGGCTGCAAGCGGGGCGCGCTCCTGGTCGACATGACCACCAGCGAACCGGCGCTGGCCGTTGAGATTGCCGAAGCGGCGGGCAACGTGGGCGTGTACAGCGTCGATGCGCCGGTCTCCGGCGGCGACATTGGCGCCCGCGAGGCACGGCTGTCGATCATGATCGGCGGCGACAAGGAGGTCGTCGAGGTGCTGGCGCCCTGCTGGCAAGCGATGGGCAAGACCATCATCCACCAGGGCGGACCCGGCGCCGGACAGCACACAAAGATGGTCAATCAGATTCTCATTGCCAGCGGCATGATCGGCGTCTGCGAGGCACTGCTCTACGGATACCGGGCCGGACTCGATCTGAACACGGTCTTGCAATCCGTAGCTCCAGGCGCGGCC
>CAZUPX010000110.1:0-2206 GCA_964622155.1 uncultured Planctomycetaceae bacterium
CCGCAACTTGCGAAATGCTCCATGCGCCTGCAGTTAGACCCGGCGAGCCCGCGGCGGTCGCGACGTTATACTTGCTCGGATCGATCAAAAAGTCGAACTGAGTCACGTCGACGGCATTCGGTGCGACGAACAAGATCGTTGTCGTGTCGTCGTCGCGCCCTGGCGACGCCGTCGATAGGAATCTATTTTCGAACGAAAGGTCGTCGATGGGTCTGCCATTCTCGCGCACCTCGAGCGACAGCCATCTCTGCTCCGAACTCTGCGGCAGCGGAATGACTTTCGTGACCGTGTTGGTGCCGGCTGGAATCTCGATGTCTGTTGTGACGGTCACCGACTTCGTGTCGCGGCCGTAGAGATGGCGATTCGTCAGCCAGATCGTCAGCGTGCGATCGGCCCCCGTATTGTGGGTGCAGTTGACCGTGACGGTCACGGGGCAATACCCGGGACCATCAACCCAATCGTATTCAAGTGACAGCGCCAGTCCGCGGACGTTGTTTTTTGGCGGATTAGGCATCGAGATCACGACGCCCGTTCCGGCGTGGGCCGCCGGGGCCACTCTGAGCGCGAGCACGATCAGCCAAATTGCGACGCTAGCACGGCTGCGGTTCATTGTCGCCACTGAATTTGACCGGTGTGTCTGGGCCATTCACATCTCGCGCTGTTGCTCTGGTTACGTCGATGGCTCGTGCGGCTGTGAACTTCGTTGACGGAGCCGTTGCCGAGCGTCGACCAGGCGCCCCAGTGCTGTGACAGCAGCAAACAGGCCCGCATGAACCAGCAGCAACAGACCGAGCGAGGAAAACGCGATCATCACCGCGACACCCCACAGTTGTCCGCGCAGCCCCGCCGCTACGATCAGGCACGCGAAGGCACTGATCGTCACGAAGCCGATGAACTTGCGAAGCGAATATTGAGGAGCCAGCATCGTTGATGATCGTCGAACGACCTTTGGCGCTTACGAACCGTCGCCGGTCCATTCGAGTAAAGACAAATGATCCCCAAACTCGTTTATACTCGTTTTTCGCACCCCCAGGGTAGAAGGTGCGTGAGAATTGCCACCCTGAGGCTATCGGGGTACGATAACGGCAACGTTGGCGCCAGCGCTGGTCGACGCCGTCGGTTGAACTATTTGGTCCCAGCACGAGGTAACCATGGAAAACGCTAACCTCACTCGACGCAGCTTCAGCGCCGGCACCCTTAGTTCGCTGTTGACCTTCTCGTTATTGGAAACCCTGTGCCGCTCGGAATTGCTGGCCGACGAAATCCGGCCCAACGTGATTCGCTGGCTGGCGGACATCAACCAGTTGAGCGCGGACGTGCAGGGCCAAAGGATCGAACAGACCCTGTGGCAGCAAAAGATCGAGGAGTTGATGGCGCAGGTGAGCATGAGCGATTTTTTGTCGCTCGTGGATTTCGAGCGGTTAAGCTCGGGCGTGACGTTTGCGGAGCGCGGCGAGCGAAGCTTGAAAGTGAATTTTCCGAAGGTCGAGGGGCTGCCCACTGAGCTGACCTTTGGAAGGCAGATTTTCGCGCTGAAAAAGGGACGGTCGGTTGTGCCACATGGCCACAACAACATGGCCACGGCATTTCTGATCCTCAAAGGAGACTTGCACGGCCGACACTACCACCGCGTGCGCGACGAGGGCTCGGGCCGTCAGCCGTCGCACATGATCATCAAACCCACGATCGATCGCGACTTCGGCGTTGGCGAGTGCTCGACCGTCTCCGACATCAAGGACAACGTACACTGGTTTCAGGCCCAGAGCGAATCGGCCTTTATCTTCAATCTTCACGTCTACGGCGTGAGCCCTGATAGCAAGCTGCCGACCGCGCGCGTGTACATCGACCCGCACGGCGAGCCGATCGCCGGTGGCCTCACTCGGGCTCGCGTCATCAGCTACAAAGAAGCCAACGAGTTGTACGGTTGACGAGTCCGGTTTCGATCGTGTGAAGGTCGCCCCGCGCCGTCCCGCCACCTACGGGAGTTCTATGAAATGGATTTGAACATGACTTC
Organism: uncultured Planctomycetaceae bacterium; assembly: GCA_964622155.1. GTDB lineage: Bacteria > Planctomycetota > Planctomycetia > Pirellulales > PALSA-1355 > CAZUPX01. Next base: position 2,015 of record CAZUPX010000110.1, read on the forward strand.
ACGGGCGTGGTGCGTTGCCGCGGCACTAGCAGCATGCGTCCTCGCTCCGTCAACATCGAGCGCACAGTTTGTGGCCTCGGTCGAAGCGGCGCCGGGAGAGCCATTCGGCGTGGGGCGCGTCGTGTTGCAGTCGGGCACGGGCATTCGCGTCAAGGGCGTTCCTCGACCGGGCGGCGGCCGATTCGTTGATCT
>CAZUPX010000111.1:0-2121 GCA_964622155.1 uncultured Planctomycetaceae bacterium
GGCGCGCTTCCGTGATTGCCCGCTGGACTCGTCGCCGCCGGCGTCGATTGCCGGAAAGCGGATTACCGCTGGCGCCCGCGCCGCGGCCGGCAATGCCGCATCGGGGTCGGGCTGCTTCATCGCATGATGAAGCTCCCACAGTCGGGCTTGCTTCATGAACACGTAAAACGCCGTGTAGGCACAAACGTGCAGCCCCGGAATGCCGTCGAGGAACCCCAGCCGCAGCACGTACAACTGCAGAAACCGCAAAGGCGCGCGGAAAAACATCCCGATCGTGCTGACGCGATGTCCCTCGTCGCGCAGGTTGAGCGCTCCCCACGAGGCATACCGGTTGAGCTTGTGCCAGTATTGTTCCGAAGTCCAAGCGGTGAAGTGCTCGAAGGGACGTTCCAGCCGTCGCACGCGCGATCGCGGCAGCTCGATCTCGGCGTGCACCCACCGCTCGTGGTAGCGGCCCACGTCGCGGCGAAACAGCCGCAGCACGTCGTCCATGTTCCAGCCGCAATGGGCGATGTGATACCCCAGAAAATAGTTCTTGCGAGCAATCGAATAGCCGTCGACGTTGTCGTCGGGCGAGTCGAGCACCGCCCGAATCTCGGCCGCCAACTCTTCGGTTACGCGCTCGTCGGCGTCGAGGATGAGCACCCAGGGATGCTTCGCCTGCGGAATGGCCCAATTCTTGAAATTGGCCGAGTGCACGTATTCGCGCTCGATGATTCGGCAGTCACCCATTTGCCGGACGATCTCCAGAGTACCGTCGGTCGAGCCGGAATCGGCGATCAGGATTTCGTTGGCCAGGCCGCGCACCGATTCGATGCACTGTCGAATGTTGGCTCGCTCGTTCTTGCAGGGAATCAGGACCGTCAGTGTTGCCTTCATCGACGCTCTCCGTCCAGGAGACTCGGCACCATTGGATGCCATGCATTCAGTTTCGGCTGCTGCAAAACCGATACTTTCGTCAATGCTCGTGAACTCGGAAAAAACTGGGCCAAGCGCCCCGTTTATCGGGCGGGCCCGCCGCGGTTGTGCTAGCACCGCGTAGGGCGAAGGTTTCCGCCTTCGACGGGTGCGGCAAGACTTTATGGCGGCTGTAGCTGAAGTCGCCAGACTTCAGTGAGGGTGCGTCTGAATTCTTGCGAATTCAGCTACATGCCAGGATTTCCTGCCGCACCCCCTTCGACGCGTGCGCAGCGGGTGCACGGGTGAAGCCTTGGATTGTGCCCTTATCGCGTGGTGATATTTTTGCTACTGTCCGCGGCCCGGGTTTAGCCCCCTGCGCACAGTGGCGTCGGGCGTCGCGACGATGAGTGCGCGCAGGGCTTGAGCCGCGCGCCCGTGCCAGCATGTCAGCCCCCGACGATCCCCATGCACATCGCCCAACTCTGGCATCCGGGTTTGCGAATCATCGAGTTCGGCGTCAGGAGCGGGTGCCTGGGCGAGGCGCTCGCGCGGGCCGGGTATCGGAATTACCTCGCCGTTGCCGGCAGGCCGCGTCGGCTGGCAAAGATCGCGCGAAGGCACCCCCGCTTGCAGACCCGGCTGACGGTCGCTAAGGCGTCGCGGGCGGTGCGAAGAAACAACGCCCAAGTGCTGATCTTGCGGGGCCTGGCGGGAATGTATCTGGCCCGTTTTCGCGCGCTGCGCCACGCCCATTGGGTGGCGCTACCCGTTCGTCTCCATCCCACCCTCCCTTTAGCCTTTGGGCTGGCCATGCTCCAAGCCGCGTTGGGTCGCCTCACCGGTCCGACGGTCGTCCGTGTGAGCAGCGAGGGCCGCCGATCGCTGGCGCTAGTGGCGTTTGGAGTTCGGAGGCGGCCCGCCGCTTCGGCCCGCCGCTACATTCCGCACGAGCTGGGGATCGAACGCTTCCTCAAGCGTCTCCATCGACACGAGGTAAGGCACGTCGTGCTGCGATGGTTCGAATCGCTGCCCGCGCTGCCGCCGGGCGAAGATCTGGATCTGCTGGTCGACGATGCCGACCTGGATGCCGTCTCGGCGATGCTCGACGAGGGACCCGGACTGCAAGCGGTCGATCTCTACTCCGTAAGCGGATTGCCTGGGACCGATTATTGCGCCATGCCGTATTTCCCGCCGCACCTGGCTGCCCAGATCCTCGGCGAC
>CAZUPX010000112.1:0-5090 GCA_964622155.1 uncultured Planctomycetaceae bacterium
CAGGATCAGGCACGTCCAGCCGGTGCTGAACAGGGCCCAACTTGGCGTCCAAATGCGTTTGACAATCGGACAAATGTCGGCCGATTGCAGAATTTGGCCGGACGCCAGACCTGCCACGCCCACGACAACCAGCAAGACGAACTTGCGTCCTTGTGTTCGCGGGCTGCGGAGCAACTCGCCCGACAGCAATCCAAAGATCATCGTGGCCAGCGACGGAACGAAGCTCAGCGTCAGGTAGCCGCCACCGTTGAACCGAAACGGCTGTTTGCGCGGGAAGAGGTTTAAGAACCAGACTTCGAACTCGGATGCGGCGTTGGTGTTCTTGTCCCAGTGCGCGGCCAGGCCTTCCAGGTGTGGCCAATCCCTTGACACGCCGACCGAGGCGTAGTCAAAGCCGGCGCCCGGCGGCGGATTTGCGAAGAAAAAGTACCAGTACCCGGCGAGAATCGTCATGGCGGCCGTCAACTGAAACCACGCCGGCCGTCCCCACAGCAAGAACAAGAACGTATAGCCCAGGCCAATCTGCGTTAGCACGTCCTCGAACGTGAAATTGGTCTGTGTGTACTGGCCGCCATTGGAGCGCAAGAAAATCCCCAACAGCACGAGCACGACCGAGCGCCACACGGCGTGGGCCAACATGCGGCGGTACGACTGCCCGCGTGCCTGTCGGCTGGCGCAGGAATAGGCCATCGCCACGCCGACCATGAACATGAACGACGGCTGGATCAAGTCCCAGGCCGAACAGCCGATCCACTCGACGTGCTCGAACTGATAGCCGATTGCCTGCCACGCGCGGCTGTCGGGAAACTGTTGGGCCACGCGGTGCAGCGCGAGCCCACCGGAAGCCATCGCCAGCATGGTCAGCCCGCGGTACGCGTCCAGCGACACCAGCCGGTCGGGGGGCGCAAGTGGGGTGGCCGTGCTCATGGGTCAATTCGTGGCCGAAAACTGTGCTTCGAACGTCGTGGCCTTACTCACCGACCGGTCCTTCGTTGCGCAATATTCGGATCGCCAACAACTGAAGCAACGACTCACTGTCCTTGGCGCGGCCGATGTGCTGCTTGACGCGAATCAGATCGTCCAGGCCGATCGTGCGCACGGTTAAATCGCCAAGGACATACGTTTCGCAAGCTGGCAGGAGCGAGTCATATCCTCCAAGGGGTTCAACCCATCCGACCAGATCGAGCGGACCCATTGTGGTGTTGAGGGTGTAGTTACTCCCGAAAGCAAGCGCGCGAGCATCCAGCACAAAGGGCAAGTCCGAGGGTGCACCGCGAAGAGTCGGCTTGATCTCTCCAATGGCTCTTGCAAGGTGTTCCAAATTTTCCTGGTTTCTGCGGTAGCACAAATCCGTGTCGTAGGTGACGCGCGGACTCCCCATCAGAACCTCGGCCTGGCCACCAATGACGATAAACTCAACGTTGTGGCGCAGCAGAATCGCGGCAATCGTTTCCAGATCGCTGCTCTCGGGCATTTTCTTCCCGCTGTCGTCGGCCATATTCCAGCAATTGTAACGCGTTTCTGCGGGCTCGGTCGCCACGCAGAAGTCGCTCCTTGGGCGTCAGCGTCAGATTCTCGCGTATCAATGAGAGGTCGACGCCATTGTCATCCTGATCCCCATACCAAAGTGGATTCTGCAACTTCTTCAGGTACTCTTCACCCGAGGCCATGGTTCACCTCTCCAGTTCACGCCAATGACTCTTCGATCTCTTTGATGTCTTCGTCCATGCCGGAGTGCTTCAGGTTGAGCTGATCGCGGCCGCTGATGCCCAGGCCGATCTTGATGCCGTGCTGTATGAACGGATTTTCCCAGACCGAAAAACGCTGCAAACGGCGTTCGGTGCCGTAGCGCTTCAGCACCGCCACGCCGGTGGCGTCGGCGGCCACGCGGTCGCGGCTGGCGACGATCAGCTTGGGATCGGCGGTGTCGCCATGCGACGGCCCGCCGAACACAAAGCTCTTCGTCCCGTCCAGGATGTTCAAGGCCGGAGTGATGCCCAGGTTCAACTCGGCTACGCGGTTGACCAGCGGCTGGGCCTCTTCGACGTCCAGCTTGCGCCCCTCGGGGCCCAACCGGCGACGGCTGCCGGCGGACTTTTGGTCGAGCAAGTTGCCGGTACCTTTGAACGCCGTGTGAAACTCGCGCCGCGCCCGATGGTGGCTCATGCCCACGAAGGCCTTCATCGACATCGTGAACCAGGCCTGAAAATGGGTCTTGATGACCGGCACGTTGATCACATGGTCGACGGCAAACAATAGCTCGGCCAACTCAAAGCCGTTGGGCCAATGCTCGGCCTTCTCGGGCTTGATCTTGCGCCACATTTCGGCGCCCTTCTTGCCCAGCAGCTCCAACTCTTCCTCGCAGTCTTCCAAACCCACGGCCACGACCGGAGCCTTGACGTCGCTCTTGGCCTGCTCGACTGCGTCGATGTGGCCAACCTTCTTCATCACGTCCATCGTCTTGGGGGTCGACGTGACAAACAGCGGCGAAAAGCTGCGATCGGCGACAATGATCCGCTTCGGACCTCGCTCGGCAATCAGCTTGATCACCGCGTACAGCACTTCCGGGCTGGTGGTGGTCGGATTCACAGCGGCGCCCGTCACGTTCGGCTTGATCAGCACGGTCTGGCCGTCCTTGATGAAGTCCATGCCGCCGGCCAGCTCGACCGCCTTGCGCACAGCGTCTTCCATGCTCGATCCACGGGCGATCCCCACGTCAGCCGACGGCTTTGCGGCCGGCGCCTCGTCGCCCAGCACCAGCTTTGGCAGAATTAACCTGCTCGAAATGCCGGCGGCCAACGACGCGCCACCGACTCGATGAAGAAACTGCCGGCGATTGGGACAGGCATGGACCATGGTAAACCTCGAGGCAAGGGACTAGAGGCCAGGGGCTGGGGACTAGTAAAAGGGCATCAAAGTCGCGGGCGATGGGGTTGTGCGAAAGACGAATTCAACTCTCTGGTCCCTGGCCCCCAACCTCTGAGCCCTACTCGGTCTCTACTTGGCCGATTGTAACCATTTTTCCAGGCCGGTGCGAAGTGCTTCGGCCCGTTTGTTCAGCTCGGCGGCTTCGGCGGCCGAAATTTCGTGGGAGGCGTGAACGCGCCGCATGGTGTCCGCCCGAAGTTTGTCGACATCGCCGCGATAGGCCTCGGGCACGGGGTTTTCCGTGCTGGCCAGGTTCTTTTTGTGCACTTTTCGCAAGACCGCCCACAGGCGGTCGTTCTCGTTGACGACCGCAGTCAGGTTGGGAAACTCCTTTTCCGGTTTGTCGTGACAATCGGCGCACATGGCCGCTAGCTTGAAGTCGGCCGGCGGGTTTCCGATATCGTGATTGCCGTGGCAATCGAAGCACATCGGGTATTCGGTGTTGATCTTCTTGCCGAAGTCCCAGGCGTGCGGGCCCGCGGCCAGTGCTTCGGCCGCCTCATCGTGGCAGCCACTGCAAGTTTCGATGTGGGCGCTTTTTTTGGTGCCGATAAAGCCAAAATCGCCTTCGTGGGCTTTGACGTCGTCGCTCATGTGGCCGCCGTGACAGTCATAGCAGGTCATTTCGTTCAAATCGTGGACGCTGCGCGTGAAGTTCACCACCGCCGCGGTCAGCTCGCGCCCCGCCGTGAGATGGCAGCTCGCGCAATTCGAGCCCACGATCGGCAGCGGATGTCCCTCGGGCCAGCCCTTCGGCCTGGCGAGTTTCTTGACCACCGGCTCGGGCTGTTGCTTGCCATTTTCCTTGGCCAAAGCCTCGTCGCCCTCCGCGGACGGGCATGCCATCGCCAGCGCGAAGCAAGCCAACACCGCGATCGTCGCGGCCAGCGGCACGCATTGCCGCACTGTAGCTCGAATTCTGTGTGCCATGCCGTCACCGCGACGCGACAGTCTTGGTGTACTTCGGTTGGTAGAGTTGTACATGAAAGTCGCCAGGCATACGGAAGTGCGTCACCAGCCCATAACCGGCGTCGGCAATTTCGTCGACAAACTCGACGCCGCGTGACCGAAGCTCATCGACGGTCGTCGCAATGTCGTCGCAATAAAATGAGATGTAATGAGTCCCTGAGGGCTGGCCGTCAGAACCTCCCGCGGGATGGCATCCCATGTCGGCCTCCGGCACGTTGAAAATCACCCACCCGTCGCCAACGTCGGTGAACGAGAACCGCAGCTTGTCGCGGATGAAACGGCGGAGTTCCTCGGGCTGAGACGAGTAGAACATCGTGTGGACGCCCGTGATCATCGTTGTTTCACCTCGCGGCTTGCGACAAGACGTTGGCCACCGCGCTGGGATTATGCTACAGCTCGCCGGGAAACAATAGCCGGAGCCTCTCGATCTCTTCGTCCTTGAGCTCACCCGGGGGAAGCCGGCTGATGTCGAGCGGTTCTCCACTCGGCTTCTCGTTCCAAGCGTTCGACCCAGGGTTATCCATCACCGTAACCTCAGCCTCTGGAAACAACCGGCGAACGCGGGCCAGCTCGGAATCGTCCTTCAGCACGATTTTGAATATCGGCTCGTCGCCAAGCCAATGTCTCAACATCGAAACTTCGCACGGTCCGGTCGACGGAAACCGATCGCGCACGTGCCGCTGCGACAGCAGCCAGGCAATCTCCTGAGCGCGTTTTTCAGAATTCGACCTGTAGGAAGCCGACCCCTCGTCGAACGTGAGACTCGTGACCAGATCCGACTGGATGGCCGAAAGCGCCGCGCGTCGCTTCTGAACCAGGTTCACATTCCAGCCCATCCAGACGTACAGCACGGTCACGACCACAAACAGCGTGCGCAGGGAAAAAGCGAACCGCCGCAGCACCTCTGGCGGTCCGTCGCGCACCACTACCACGGTCCAAATCACCCCCAGCAGTATGAAAAGCCAGAATAACTGGTGCCACAATTGTTGGTTGAGAAAGAGAACTGTGCCGGCGAAGACAACGTAGGCCGCGACCGCCGCGAGCGACCTTAGCGCTCGACTCTCCGGCGGCTTTCTCCCGGTCGCTTCGGCCATGGATTCTTTCAAGGCAGGACTCAATCCCACGGCCCTTCCGGGACCGGTTTGGCTTCGACGATTTCGATGGTCACCTTTTCGGGGCCCTGAACCAGGAAG
>CAZUPX010000113.1:0-1971 GCA_964622155.1 uncultured Planctomycetaceae bacterium
CAGGTGGAGCGAATGGATGCCTTGGCAGGACGACGCGAAGAGGCGCTTGCGGGATTGCGGAGCCTCTTGCAGGTGGCTAAGCAGCGCGACGTTGGTTACGCGGCGATTGCGAGTGTTTGCGTCGCCTTGGATGATCACGACCAGGCATTCTCCTGGCTGGACAGAGCAATCGACGGCCGGGAGTGGTCGTTTGTGTACACCATGCACTGGCCGCAGTGGGACCCGCTGCGCGGCGACCCGCGATTTGCATCACTTCTTCGCCGGATGCAACTGCCGTCGTCGACACCCAAGGCGCCGTAGGCGTCAAACTTGTCAGCCCCCGGCAATGCCGTGGGGGGCCGTGCGCAGCGCGCGCCATGGCGCCCTGTAAGGGCGACACAGGCAAACCACCGGCGGCGCTAGTCGACCGCCACGACCCCTGCGTCTCTGATTGACGATGCGGCATATAATGCTCCGTGAAAAGGCGCCGGAGTTAGTCGAGCCTTGCGCGTTGCACAGTCCCGACTTCCCCATTCCACCCAGACTCTCAAGTCGAATTTACCGGCAATCTTTCCTCAAGCGGTATCTTCGCCCGCGTCGAAGTATCCAGAGATAGACCCGCATTAGCCGGCCGATGCCGCTGGGGGCGTGGTTGAACGCGCGAGGGGGAGATGACGAAACAAAAGGCCAACTGGCAACAGTCGCAGGGGTTCCCATACGGGGGCGTCGTCGACTGGATTGCCGCGCTCGGCGCGATCGTGATCGGCTGGATTACGACCGTGGGCGACATGGCGCAGTTCTTCGTTCGCACACTGGCGTGGATTGCCACTCGGGCTCCTCACCGCCACACCCTGTTGCCGAACTTCTACCAGATCGGCGTGCTCAGCTTTCCGGTCGTGGCGCTGACCGGGACATTCATCGGCATGGTGCTGGCCGTGCAGAGTCATTCGCAATTTCGGCAGTTGCACATGGAGACCCGGTTGGGCGCGGTCATCAATATGTCGCTGGTGCGCGAGCTGGGGCCGGTGCTGGCAGCCACGATGTTGGCCGGCCGTGTTGGTGGCGCGATGGCGGCCGAACTGGGCACGATGCGCGTGACCGAACAGATCGATGCGCTGGCGAGCATGGGTGCCAATCCGATCCACTACCTCGTCGTGCCGCGATTCCTGGCCTGCCTGATCCTGATTCCCACGCTCACGATCATGGCCGACTTCTTCGGCGTCGTCGGGGGCGCAAGCTACTGCATTTTCGGATTGGGAATCGACTCGAATCACTATTGGCAGAACTCGCAAGACTTTATCGGCACGTTTGATCTGTTTTCAGGCGTCTTCAAGAGCCTTTTCTTCGGGGCCGCGATCGCGATGGTGAGTTGTTATCGCGGGTTTCATTGCGACCCCGGGGCCGAAGGTGTCGGCCGGGCCGCGACCAGCGCTTTTGTCGTCTCGTTCGTCATGATTCTGATTCTCGACTTTTTCCTGGGCATTGCGCTGGACGGTCTCTATTCGGTAATTTGGCCCGAAGGAACACACCTGTTGTAGGAAGTCCTTTGGGCTTTCGCAGCGAGCCAGCATGGTTACGGGGCCTACTAGTTCCGCTCGGACGTCGAAACCAACAGGGCCGTTGGTCGAGCTGCGCACGCTGGACGTCCGGTTCGGCCGACAGGCCGTGCTGCGCAATATCGGAATCTCGATTCCGCGCGGCCAGACGGTGGCCATTATCGGTGAAAGCGGCTGCGGCAAGACCGTGTTGTTGAAAACCATGATCGGCCTGATCAAGCCGACGCGCGGCGAGGTGCGTTTCGACGGACAGGATCTCGCAAAATTGACCGATTACGAGTTGACTCACCAGCGAAGCCGAATCGGCTTCGTATTCCAAGGAGCAGCGCTGTTCGACAGCATGACCATTGGTCAAAACGTGGCTTTCCCCTTGCTCGAACACACGCCGCTCGAAGACGGCGAGATTCACGAACGCGTGCTGGCGCGCCTGGCCGAG
>CAZUPX010000114.1:0-2462 GCA_964622155.1 uncultured Planctomycetaceae bacterium
CTGGTCGCAGCCCGTGCTGCTCGAGAATCGAATCCTGGTTCGCGCGGCTACGACCCTGACGCTGTGGAGTTACGATGTGTCAGTCGCCCGACCGTGAGGCTTGTCATTACCTAGTTTTTTTCAGTTTATGAGCCAAGCGAACACCTTCAACCAATGCCTGCAATGCCAGGTACCCACGCCACAGGGTGATCCACCCCGGCAAGCCGTCACTTTTGCGGTTGAGGTGTCCGCCGAGTCGTCCCAAAGCCAATGCGACGTCGCGCACGGTCAGCAACGATCGCTTGGTCTTTTCGGCCAAGACACCAAGTTCCATTTGACTCAGGCCGCTCGCTTCTGCCGGAGCGTCAGGCACAATCCGCACGATCTCGCGCAGATGCAGCAGCCGCAAGGCAACGACACTCATCAACGCGATGGCGGCCATCAATTCTTCGCCTGTTTCCAGTTGCAGTTTCTCGACGCCCATCCCGGTCTTGAGCGCCTTATGAAATTCTTCCACCAGCCACCTCGTCGCGTATTGCAGCGCAACTTCCAGCGCCTGCTTAAAGGTCGTGACTTCAGCGTCGCACAAGAGAATCCATTCCAGCGGCTCGACTCCGGCTGGCGGATTGGCTTCCCAGACGCGGACAACCGTGCATTCGATGGGGTGGAGTTTTCCAACTCCGTGTCCAGGCCGATAGGGCGATCGCAGACGCACGCGTGTCGCACTCAAGCTCAGGCGCGCTGTCCGCGCTTGCTGTCCCGGACGGGCGCGCAATTCCAGGTTGAATTCTCCAAGACTCTCCTGCTGACGCGCAGTCGCAAAGAGGTGGCCCGCAGGAGCGCCATCTTTATCATCAACCAAGGCGCGATCCTGAGCCGCACGCACCACGAACCCATGCCCTTCATCCTGACAACTGACGATGAACTCAAAGATGTCAGCGCCACGATCGCAGACTCGTTTCCAGCGGATAGCCGGATTGTCAGGAGCGGTTCCGATTCTTGTGGTGGCCACCTCCCAGACTTGCGATTCGCGCGGGCGACTCAATCGCTCTTTGCGCGTTTCACCCTCCGGCGCCGCCTCTCGCACCAGAGATTGCTGGTCGGCGATTCCGATCACTTCCACTGGCGGACGACGGCCCTGCTCATCCGGTTCAAACGAATCGGGCCAGCGAACGGCCAACGACGTATGCAATTGATAGCCCTGTTTAGTCGAATTCTGATCACCCACCCGCCCCAGTCCCGGACGCTTCTTTTTCCCGCCCCAGGACGGCTCGGTGGTATCTTCGACCAACAGGTAGACGCCAGGTTGATGGAGCCTTTCCATCGTTCGTTCACGATGTCTGGCCTGAATCTCGTCAGGCGTCACTTCCGGATTAGCAAAGAACGTGTATGTCGCTTGAACTTGGTACCATTTCCCGAAGATTTGCGGGATGCTTTTGCCGGGATTGGCCGCAAAGCCCGCCGCAGTCGTGATCGCCCGCTGATTACGCTTGGCGTGGCCCAATTCCAACTCCCCAAAATTCTCCTCGGCCCACGCTTGCGGGTCGAGATTGGTAGTCTTGACAATCATGTTGCTTCCTCCGTGGTGATCTCTAACTCACCAAAGGAGATAAGCTCTGTTGATGCTTGTCAAGGATCGTGAAAAAAACTAGGTAATGACAAGCCGTAAGGAAGGGCTTGGTTGCAATACCAAGCCCTTCCTTACGGTCGGGCTACTAACACATTTTTATCGCAGGAAGCCATCCTGCAACCCGCCATCCACCGGGATCACATGTCCCGTGGTTTTCGCCAGCCGCCGCGACACCAACAGAAAGATCGCCTCCGCCTGATCTTCCGGTTCGATGGGCGATTGCGTCAGCGAGCGTTTGGCGTAAAACGCCGCGAGCTTTTCGCGCAGCGCCTCGGTCTCTTCGTCTTCGCTGAATGCAATCGCGTACTTCGCGAGCGAGGCGATCACGCGGTCGCGCGGAAACATCGTGCTGCCCTTGACCACGGTCGCCGGAGCGACGGCGTTGACGCGCACCAGCGGCGACATTTCGATCGCCAGTTCGCGCACCAAATGATTGGCGGCGGCCTTGCTCGCGTCGTAGGCCAGACTTCCCTTCTTCGCCACGACGGCGTTCGCGCTGGTAGTGAGCACGACGTTCGCGGGCAATCCCTGCCGCTTGAAGATCTGGTTCGCTTCGTCGGCGACGATGTAGGCGCCCGTGACGTTGATGGCGAAGGTCTTGTCCCACAACCGGTCTTCGATGTAGCCGGCTTTGTCCGGCGGCACGAAAATGCCCGCCGTCACGACCACTGAATCCAATCCGCCGTATGCAATCAGCGCGTCTTCAAACATTCGCCGCACGCTTTCGCGCTTCGTGATGTCGCAGCCGAGGCCGATCGCGGGGCCGCAATCGCTCAATCCTGTTCCCGACACGCCGATGCCGGGGCCGTACTTCGCGATGATCTCTTCAGCAGTCGCCTTGGCCGACGCTTCA
>CAZUPX010000115.1:0-3911 GCA_964622155.1 uncultured Planctomycetaceae bacterium
CAACTCGGTGACGAACCGATCGTACGGCACGTTGACGGCGAATCGCAGGCGCAACCAAGTTTCGAACTGCGGAACTTGCATCGCGGCTTCGATATTTTCGGGAGCCCCGGCCAGCATCAGCCCGCGCCACGTATTGGCAAAGTGCGTGGCATGAGCGCCGCGCCGCAACAGGTCGTCGACCACTTTGGCTCGCTTATCGGGCTTTGGCGTGGCGTCGGCCAGAAATGCCTGTAACTCGGCGACCGAGGGGATTTTGCCGATCAGGTCCAGATACACTCGCCGCAGAAACTCTGCGTCGTCGGCCGGAGCGGCCGGTGTGATTTTGGCCCGGGCCCAGGAGTCGGAAAGCACCTGGTCGATGTATGCGGTTAGCTCAAGCGAGTCTCGCACGTCGCCCGGCGAGCCATTCGTCGATTGACTCCCCAGCAGACAAGGAGAAGCCGGCTCGTCGGCGATCGTCGACGAAAGCCTCAAGGCAAATAGCACAACCACAGTGGCCATTGCGCAATGGCCAAGCGTGCGATTCCGTCGCGGTCGCCCGTCGTTCATCCCCTGCTCCCGTCAATCCGGCGCCACGGGACTGTTTACATACTCGGATTTCAGAAAAGAGATTCACCAGAGGTCGCTGGCTGGTGATTCTACCACTAAAGCGGTTACCTTCCAACAATTCGCGCTAGCATGGAGCGATTTTCTTTTGCAATTTGGCGCCGCAGCAGTTCTAATCGGCCTTACGGAGCAGGTCGACGCGGCCCAACGGTCCGGCCGCCGTGGGAATGCGAGTCGAGGTGTCGTCGTGCTGACTCTTGCACCCAAGTATGCCCGCCAAACCCGGTCGTTTCGCAGGGCCGTCGGCCACCTCGCACCTGTTGTTTTGACGTTGATGGCCATGGCATCAGGTGGCGGTCCGACGTCGCGCGCCGACGTTTTCGGGCTTGTCGTCGACGGCGGTGTCAACTGGACGTTCACCGGATCAGGCAGCACTCGCGAAAAGCCTACCGCGTCGTTCACGCTGCCAACGCAGGCGGCCGACGTTAAAGACTTGCTGGACGAGTTTCAGCGGCTTGTGCAGCACGAGGCTTGGGAAAAAGCCTTCAAATCGCTCGAGGCGATTGTCGCCAAGACTTCCACTGGCTTCATCGACCGCAACGACGGAGTCCTGGTTCCCAGCCGGTTGTTGGTGCGTTCGCTGTTGGCCAGCTTGCCGGCGCCGGGCAAGACGGCATATCGCGTGTTCTTCGATCCGCAGGCGACCGGACTGTTGGAAAAGGCCGTTGGCAACAATGAAGCTTCGAATCTCGCGGCCATCGTCAACAACCACTTGATCAGCTCGGTGGGTGATCGCGCCGCGGATCGCCTGGGCGATTTGTACTTCGAGCAGGGCGAGCTGGATCAGGCAGTCGGCAGTTGGCGTGCGATCGTCGACTATTGCCCCGACAGTAAGCTCTCGAAGCCGCAGATTTTGATCAAGCTGGCCACAGCGCTGGCGCGGTCAAATCGTTGGACCGAATTTGATGAGGTCGAGCGCACCGTGCGCGAGCGGTTTGCCGGCGAAACGATTCAAGTCGGCGGGCGTCACCTGACCGCGGCCGACGAGATTTCGCGCCTGGCTGCCATGCGGCAGGATGCACAACCGGCGAGCGTCGCGCGCAGGGCCGACGACTTCAAGTTGCCCGACAGCAGCGACCCGCTGTGGCAGTTCCGTTATCACAGCAAGCCCGAGCCGGGCAACATGGCAAATCCGTTCCAGCTCATCGACGTCTACGGTCGGACGCGGGCCAACGATTTTCCGATTCCTACGGCCATCGACGACAAAAGGGTATACCTCAATCTGTTCGGCATCGAGATGGCCTTCGACCTGGAAACCGGGAAGCTTGTGTGGCGCACCGGCCGGCTGCATCAGTTGCAGTTGCAACAGGGACGCCAAGGTGTGACCCCCGAACGATATCGCATTGTTGTCATGGGCGATCGCACGTGGAGCGTGACGCGCGATCCGCAACAGATCAACAACAATCCGCCAGTCTTTGCGCTAGTGGGCCGAGAGGCGGCCACCGGCAAGGAAGTGTGGAGCAGCCGCCGCGCGCTTTCGGGCTGGAGTATCGTCGGCGCGCCGTACTTCAAGGACGATCAGGTATTCATCGGCGCCGGCAAGAACAATCAAGGCCGCGAGCTGGCCATCCTGGTGCTCAACGCCAATGACGGCAAGCTGCTGAAGACTGTCACGGTGGGAACGCACACGGTCGACCAAAACCAGGTCTACAACGAGCGGACCGCGGAGCCCAGCTTCTTCGTCCATCGCGATCGGCTGTATGTCGATACGCATGCCGGAGCGCTGGTCAGCCTGCAACCGACCTCTGGCACGATCGACTGGGGTATTCTGTACGACTCACCTCCGTCTCAGACCGGCTACAACTACTACGAATATCAACCTCCGCAAAGCTCGCTCGGCGAGTCCATCTACGCTGCGGGTCTGTTGTTTTCCAAGGGTATGCGTTCGGCTCGGCTTTTGGGCGTGCAGCCCGACGGACCCACGCTGGCGTGGAATCGCCCGGTGTCAAAATCGGCCATCGTGATCGGGGCCGATGAGGACCATATTTACTTGGGTGGCGAAGAGCTGACGGCCTACAGCCTCAAGACGCAAGAATTGGTCTGGGCGACCCAACTGCCGCGCACCGCGGCATGGAGCGCGCCGGTCATGACCAAAAACCGGCTCTACCAGTTCACGTCGCGCGGCGTGTGCGAGATCGACAAACAGTCAGGGCGGCTGGTGTCCATATTCCGCGGGGTCGACTTGGACTCGTTCGGCGGCGCGCTGCTTATCACGCCCAAGGCACTGGTGACGGTCTCAAATCTGGCGATCACGGCGTATCCGCGAGATGCCGCGCCCCCGGACACACCCGCCAGGTAGCCCCACGACCGCTGACCAACGATAATAACGCGCGCGCCTTTCAAGGCGGCTGGAAGTCTGACGGTATAGGTGATGATGATGAACGCACGATGGGTGGTTTGCTGTGTGGTGATTTGCGGGCTGGTGTGCATCTCGGGCTCGCCCCCGGCCGTCGGCCAGGTGATGCCTGGCGTCGGGTCTGAGGGAATCTCGGTGCACGGCACCGGTGAGGCCTCGGAACGGCCGAACGTCGTCGAGATCGACCTGACGGTATCCGGCAAAGCCGAGTTGACCGGCGATGCGCTGGTGAAATACCGCGACGCCAAGAAACGCGTGCTCGAAGCACTCGAAAAGCTCAAACTGGCAAAGATGAGCGTCGACGAGCGCGGGCTGTCGATCTCGGTCGGCAACTCGGCCGAACAGCAACAGCGATTTAACAATGGCATGCCGCAAACGCCCGGCAAGCCACAGGTGGAAGTATCGAGCACCCTGCGGATCAAGCTGATCGACGTGCGCGATGTACCGCCGGAAGATCTCATCAAGACCGTCGGCCGGCTGATGGACGTCGCCCAAGATTCGGGCGTCAATGTGGGGCCTAGCGCCGCCGAGGTCATGCGCGCCATGCGCTACGGTCAGATGCCGAACAACAATGCGCCGGTCCGCTTCGTTCTGACCGATTTGGCCGCCCTGCGCGAGAAGGCGTACGAGAAGGCTGTCTCGGATGCGCGCGCTCGAGCCGAGAGACTGGCCAAGCTGCACCACCTCAAGCTCGGCCAGGCCCTTTCGATCCAGGAAGTGCTCGTCAGCGGCGACCAATCGTCTTCACCTATGGTCCGAGACTACTCTGGAAACTATCAGCCCGCGGCGCCGGAGGCGGCCACGGAGCCGCGGATCGCTACGAACACGTTGGCCGGCGTGCCCGTACAGGTCAAGTTGCTTGTGCGGTTTGCCATCCAGCCGGCCGATCCGGCGACTGCGCAAAAGTAACGAACACGCTCGACACGTGTAGGGGCACTCCATGCAGTAC
>CAZUPX010000116.1:0-2374 GCA_964622155.1 uncultured Planctomycetaceae bacterium
GGTACGCCGTCGGGGGCTTCGACCGAGAACTTTTCGTCCGGCATTTGCGCGTTGAACTCGATGTCGAGCACGTCAACTTGAATCGCCTGGCTCTGCACCGGTGAACCATCCGTCAGTTTGCCCAGAAAATAGCGTAGGACGGCCTTCGACGGGAACCAAATCCGTTTACCGCCGCCGTTGTCATACGGCTTGTAGTCCGAGAACTCGTGGCGCGAGTAGACAGCCGGCTCGTCGTGGTCCAATTGCATCGAAGGCGAGGCGGATGTGAGGATCGCCTCACGCTCAACCAGCCGATGCTGCCCGTCGTAGACCAATCGCAGAACAAGCCGCTCTTCCGTCGGATGGCGGATCACAAGCTCCGATCGCTGTTCGCTTCCGTTGGCATGCCGCGCGATGCTCCGCTGGGTTGATTCACGAATCAGCGCGCCGTGAGCGAGGCTGCGAAACTCGAAGGCAAACGCAAAGGGCTGAATCCGATTCTTGTGGAACCAGTTGGATGCGGGTGAACTGATATACAGGCATGTCCGGCCCGGCGTGCCGTCGAGCGTCTTGACTTGCTCGCCGTCGAAAACTGTGGTCTCGACGATGGCCGGCCGGGCGATATATGCCTTCTCTTCTCGCTCGAGCGGTCCCTTGCGAAACCAATTGACGTGATAGCTGCGCCGTCGGGCCTGGTGGGCCGACAAGTAATAGCCTCCAGCCCGATATTCGTGCCCCCGCTGACGGCAGAGCGCGGTAATGCGCTCCATTTCGATCTGGGTCGTCGTTAAATACTTGACCGTGAATTCGGCCCGCGCGGTGTGGACCAGGGCGGCCTGCTCGTCGATCCAGGCGATCGGTTCCAGGATCGACTCGTCATCGACCTGCCGGGCAAGGATGACCGACGGCAGGCATCCCACGGCGAACAATCCGACAATCAAGGGCCGCCAGCCAACCACGGCCAGTTCCTCCGGGCTTCACGGTGTCGAGCGCCTGGGCCACCAGCGCGCAGGCGCTACACGCTCTGTGATTCCTCAGTGTACCACCCTCAACGACGCGGGCAAGGAACGTCGCCTAGCCGGCATTTCACTTCGCAGCGTCAAATTGGACGGATTTCGGCATCCTGCCGTGATTGCCCGATATTTCCGCGGCGGCTATAATTCGCGATTCGCCCCGCGTGCCCCGGTTGATCTCCGAAGCAGGAGATCGGGCCCGCAACGGCATTGGCCCCAACTCTTGCAAACCGCGTCGTCCACGGTCACATCTCTGACGCGGTTGCCAAACACACACAAATCACATGGTCAATCGTAACCTGATTCGCGGACTGGATAACAAAGACGAGCTGGAGGAAGAATTGGCTGCCGCCATGGGCGGGACGGCCACCGAGGAAATCGATTGGGGCGGCGGCGAGCTAGCGGTCAACAAGATCATCGACGGCAAGGTGCTGCGGATCGACAGCGAGTTCGTGCTGGTCGACGTCGGCTACAAAAGCGAAGGTATCATTCCGCTGTCGGAGTGGGAAGAAGGCGAAGAGCCTCCGCAGGTCGGCGAGCAGATCAAAGTGCTCGTCGAGGAAGTGGAAGACGTTCTTGGCCGCGCCGAAGAGTCGCGCGGCATGATTTCCTTGAGCAAGCGCAAGGCCGAGAAGATCGAGGCCTGGCTCAAGGTCATGGAGACCGTTCACGAAAATGACATCGTCACCGGCACCGTGACCCGCAAGATTAAGGGCGGACTGTTGGTCGACATTGGCGTCAACGTGTTTCTGCCCGCCAGCCAGGTCGATATTCGGCGTCCCGCCGACATCGGCGACTATATCGGCCGCACCATCCAGTGCATCGTGTTGAAAATTGACGACGCGCGGCGGAATATTGTCGTCAGCCGCAGGGCACTGATCGAGACGGAGCGGGCCGAAAAGAAGTCTCAATTGCTCCGCACGCTGGAAGTCGGCCAGTTGCGCAAGGGCGTGGTCAAGAACATCGCCGAATTCGGCGCGTTCGTCGACCTGGGTGGCATCGACGGCCTGCTGCACATCACCGACATGAGCTGGGGCCGCATCGGCCACCCGTCCGAGATGGTCGCCATCGATCAGGAGATCGAAGTGCAGATTCTGCACGTCGATCGCGAGAAGGAAAAAATCGCGCTGGGCCTCAAGCAAAAGTCGGCCAGTCCCTGGGAAAGCGTCGAGGCGAAATACCCGGTCGGCTCGACCATTCGCGGGATGGTCGTCAACGTGATGAGCTATGGCGCCTTCGTAAAGCTCGAAGAGGGGATCGAGGGCCTGGTACACATCAGCGAGATGTCTTGGACCAAGCGGATCAGCCATCCGAACGAGTTGGTGCACATTGACGACGAGATTGACGTCGTGGTGCTCAACATCGACAAGAACAAGCAAGAG
>CAZUPX010000117.1:0-3755 GCA_964622155.1 uncultured Planctomycetaceae bacterium
ATCGTGGTCAACGACGGGCCGGGCTTTCTCGTCAATCGACTGCTCTTGCCGTACATGAACGAGTCGCTGGAGTTGATTTCCGAAGGCGCGGAGATCAAGGCCATCGAACGGGCCGCCAAGGAGTTCGGCATGCCGATGGGGCCGATCACCTTGTACGACGTGGTCGGGCTCGACACGGCCTTCTATGCCGGCCGCGTGATGTGGGAGGCGTTTCCCGACCGCACGGGCAACTCACCGATCCTAGGTGCGCTGGTCAAGAGCGGCCGGCTGGGGCAAAAGAATGGATTGGGTTTCTTTGCGTATAAGGATCGCGCCGGCCGCGGCGCGCCCGACCCGGCCGCGGCCGAGTTGATCAAGACCTATATCGTCAAGCACGAGAAATTCACGCCCGAGCAGATTACTAATCGGCTGTTCCTGCCGATGGTGCTGGAGGCCACGCGGATTCTGGAAGCCAAGGTGGTTCGCGATCCGCGCGACGTCGATCTGGGATTGATCTTTGGCGTGGGTTTTCCGCCGTTCAAGGGCGGACTGTTGTTCTGGGCCGATACGTTGGGCGCGGCCAAGATTGTCGAGATGCTCAAGCCGTTTGAAAGCCTGGGCCCGCGCGCTCAGCCCACGCCCATGCTGTTGGAAATGGCGAAAACCGGCCGGAAGTTTTACGATGGTGATTAGTGATTGGTGATTAGTGGTTAGTTGGCTAGGCACTAAGCTAATCACCAATCACTAATCACCACCAACTAAAAGAGGAGTGGATCGATGAAACGCGCCGTCATTGTGGATTGCGTTCGCACGCCAGTTGGCCGGGCTCACGCGGAGAAGGGCGTGTTCCGCGAGGTGCGTTCCGACGACCTGGCCGTCGAGGTTGTGCAAGCGCTACTTGCGCGGACCGGCATCGACGTCGCCGAGATCGAAGACGTCGTGATGGGCAACACGCAGCAACAGGGCGAGCAGGGGCTCAACGCCGCGCGCGTGGTCGGTCTGATGGCGGGCCTGGCAACGCAAACCGGCGGGACGACCGTCAATCGCCTGTGCGGCTCCAGCCTGCAAGCCATCAACCAGGCGTCGCACGCCATCATGGCCGGCTTCGAGGACGTGCAAATCGTCGGCGGCCTGGAGCACATGCAGCACATCCCCATGGACGCCGGCATCAATCTGAACCCTAAGCTGTTTCGCCGCACCTCCAAGGGCGCGCTGGCCATGGGTGTGACCGCTGAGTTTCTGGCGCAGACGCAAGGCATCTCGCGCGAAGAGCAAGACAAATTTGCCGTGCGCAGCCATCAACACGCCGCCGCCGCCCAGGCCAAGGGAGAGTTCAAGCGAGAACTGATTCCCATTTGGGGCCGCGACGAGGCTGGCAATCGCATTCTGGTCGACTGCGATCAATGCGTGCGCGCCGATGCGAGCATGGAGAGTCTGGCGGCGCTCAAGCCGGCGTTCATGCCCGGCATGGGCACGGTCACCGCCGGCAACAGCTCGCCCTTGAACGACGGCGCGGCTGCGCTCTTGGTCATGTCGGAAGAGAAGGCCAAGGCCCTGGGCCTGAGACCTTTGGTGCGCGTCGTGGCCACGGCCGTCGTGGGTGTCGACCCGTCGGTGATGGGGACCGGACCGGTGCCGGCGACGCAAAAGGCCCTCAAGCGGGCAGGCTTGAAGCTATCGGACATCGACCTGGTCGAGCTCAACGAGGCGTTTGCCTCGCAGGCGATCGCTTGCATGCGAATGCTCAAGCTGGACGAGGAAAAGGTCAATCTCCGCGGCGGTGCGATCGCCATCGGCCACCCCCTGGGGGCCAGCGGCGCGCGGATCACCACGACGCTGGTCAACAACATGATCGATCGCGGGGCCAGGCTGGGCCTGGCCACGATGTGCATCGGCGTCGGTCAGGGGATTGCGACGATCTTCGAGCGTGTGTGAACGACCGGTGGCATGGTCGGTAGATAGCGTGCCACAACTGGGGTAGATCGGGACACCGAACGCCCCGTGGCAATCCGAGCTATCGAATAATCCACAGATTACACGGATTTCGCAGATATGTGCCCATCTGTGCAATCCATGTTCATCTGGGGATTCCGTTTTCCGCCGTGACCCATGAAGCACCGGTCGGGAGACCGTGTCACAAGATGAAATTCTCGAGAATGTCGAAGATTCTTCGGGCGGGGTAGTAAAAACCCTTGACTTCGCTCGAAATCCAGACCAGACTCATACTCGTAGCCCACCGGACTGGTCAGCTCACATGGGCAGGACTCCGCGGGGATACCGAATGGGGAATGTCGGGTAGACGTTGACCCCATGGCTGGAAGGGCGCTGATGCCTCACATCTCTTAGTTCGAGCGCGACGTAATAGCCGAGTGGGCAGCCCCGCCCGCGGCAATTGACGAATCGGTTCGTGCCCCCGCGCCGGACGCCTCTTCCTGTAACCGATCTCGACGGCGAAGCGCGCGCTGTGGCGGCCTGTTCCATCGAGAAACGTGGCTAGTCTTTCAACGCCTGCAAAAACCGATTGGATAATAAACATGCATCGCATCGCACTGACTCGTTCGCTGTCACGCGCCCTCTTCACGCTTTTCCTTGGCGCAATGGACCGCATCGTCGCTTCGCTGCTTCTTTTCGCGTCGATCTGGCTTCTCGCGCCCGGGCCAGCCTCGGCCGTCACGATTCCCACCGTGCCGGTCGGCAATCCGGGCAATGCCGCCGACACGGAAGTTATGTATACGGACGGCACAACGGGCTATGGCTCAGTGGGCTACAACTATCGTATCGGCACGTACGAGGTGACCAACAGCCAGTACGTCGAATTCCTCAACTTCAAGGACGCCACCGGCGCGAATTCGCTGGGGCTCTACAGAAATTTGATGACGGATACCCCCCAAGGTGGCATCGACTTCACGACCGGCAACGCCAACGGCGCCAAGTACAGCGTCAAGAGCGGTCACGACAACAACCCCGTGAGCAATGTCTCTTGGTACGACTCCATTCGCTTCGCTAATTGGCTGAACAACGGCCAGGGGACCGGCGACACGGAAACGGGCGCGTACACGCTCTTGGGCGGAACGCCCACGCCCAGCAATGGCAACTCGATCACGCGCAACGCCGGCGCCACCTGGTTCCTGCCTAGCGAGAACGAGTGGTACAAGGCCGCCTATCACAAGAACGACGGTGTGACGGGCAACTATTGGGACATTCCGACCTCGACCGACGACTTTCCCTACAGCGACCAGCCGCCAGGAAGCGACGCGCCCGCGCAATCAAACACGGGGAACTTCCATCGCGCCGACAACGACTTGGCCAATGGATACGACGATGGGTACGCGGTCACGGGCGTCAACGCTTTCGACTCAAGTCAGAACTACCTGACCGACGTGGGCGCGTATAGTTTCTCGTTGAGTCCCTACGGCACGTTCGATCAGGGGGGCAATGTCTGGGAGTGGAATGAAGCCTTGATTTTCGGCTCGGTTCGGGGCTTGCGTGGCGGTCCAGTCGGCGTCAGCATCATCCCCCTGTTCGCCAACAGCCGGGAATACGCCGATCCGGCGGACGAGAGCGACTTCGGCTTCCGCCTGGCAACCATCGTCCCTGAGCCAAGTACCGCGGTGCTCGCGATCCTGGCCTGTGGGATCATGTGGTGGTGCCTGTCGAGAGCCGCTCGGCTGAGCGCTCGCGCCGAAGCCTCCCCTCGGCCTGCCTTCGGCTCTCGTTCGACCCGGAGGCTCTCGACGGGTGAGGCTCAGGCTCGCAGAGAGCTCGGGACGAAGGCT
>CAZUPX010000118.1:0-1641 GCA_964622155.1 uncultured Planctomycetaceae bacterium
TTCAAGTTGGGTGGCACACCCTGAGTCCGCGAAGGGTGTGGTTGCCCAACAATCTCCTGAAGTAACCACGCCCATCGCAGCGCCTCTGGGCGTGCCACCCAACGCCGTTCACGCGGATGTACGTGCTAGCGATTGTAAGAGATTGATATAGGAAGAGTTCGAGCCTTCGGTACGCTTGGATGTTTTGTCGGGAACACCACGTAACACGGAGGCTCGAACATGCGAGTATCGTATGCCAAGCAGTTACCGGACGCTATCCGAGAGTTTCTGCCGAGTTCGTTTTTTCGCACTGGCCGGTGCGGGCAGGCTGTTCGTGGACGCCTCAGCGGCTGTGCTGGACGGCGATGTTGATGGCCTGGGGCGAGGGGCAAACGCTCTCGGCCCGGTTCGACGAGGCCTCGAAGCTGGGCCGCGTTTGGCATCCGCATTGGAAACTGGGTGCGTCGTACGGTGGATTCACGGCGGCGCTGCGGCGCTGGTCGGACGAGTTGGCGCCCGCTGTGGTGCGGCGGTTCCAGCGTGTGATGCGCCAGTTGGCGGGCCGCTACTGGATGCGCTGCGGTTGGTGTGCGCTGGCCGCGGACGGGTCGCGGATCGAGGCTCCGCACACAACGGCCAACGAAGCGGGCCTGGGATGCGCCGGCCGCGACAAGACCGCGCCGCAGGTGTTTCTCACGACGCTCTGGCACATGGGTTTAGGGCTGCCGTGGGACTTTCGCCTGGGTCCGGGCACCGACAGCGAACGGCGACATCTGGAAGACATGCTCGGGGGCCTGCCGCCGAAAGCCTTGCTCGTGGCCGATGCGGGCTTTGTCGGATACGAGCTGTGTTGCCGTATTTTACAGGCCGGCGGTTCGTTTTTGCTGCGGGTCGGCAGCAACCGCGAGCTACTCACCGAGCTAGGCTTTTACGCGGAAGAACGCCAGGGCTTGGTCTACTTGTGGCCGAAAAAGTTTCGCGACCAGCCGCCGTTGGTGCTGCGGCTCATCGAACTGAAGCGTGGCGAACAAACGATCTACCTGCTGACGAGTGTGCTCGATCCGGCGGAACTCTCCGACCAGGACGCGGGCCTGCTCTACGAGATGCGGTGGGGCGTGGAAGTCTTCTACCGCTCGTACAAGCAGACGCTCGACCGGCGGACGGTGAAGAGTCGAACCCCCGCCACCGCGTTGGCGGAAGTCGCGGCCACGATGTTGGGGTTATGGCTGCTGGGCCTGTTGAGCGTATCGCGGCTCGTGGCTCGCCGAATCGATCCACTGGAATGGTCCGTGGCCAAGGCGCGCGACGTAGTCCGCCGTGCGATGCGCGAGCCGATGACCGCTCGTCGCACCGGACGCGGTCGCCCGCCACGCAGTCTCGATCACGCCTTGGCCCATGCCCGACGCGACCGGTACGTGCGTCGTGGCCCCAAAGCCGCACGCAACTACCCCCGCAAGAAACGCGAACGACCTCCCGGACCGCCTAAAATACAAGCGGCGACACAACACCAAATCCGCGTCGCCAACCGACTTAAACAAAAAATTACCCTCGCCGCGTGAACGGCGTTGCGTGCCACCCGTGCGCGAACTAAACTCGCCTTTTCGCGGTTCCAAGCGTAAAATCATGTCTGTTGAGTATCGCGTCTAAAGTAATGCAACCGTC
>CAZUPX010000119.1:0-2141 GCA_964622155.1 uncultured Planctomycetaceae bacterium
CTGGCCGACGCCATCAAGCTGGTGACCAAGGAAGACCTCCGTCCGGCCGACGCCGATGCGATGCTGTTCTTGTTGGCGCCCTATATCAGCCTGTGCGCCTCGTTCTCAGCCTTTCTGGCGCTGCCGCTGGTCGACGCGTGGGTGCCAGTGCGGCTGAACACGGCCGTGTTCTTCATCATTGCCGTGGTCGGACTCGAGGTCTTCGGCGTGATCCTGGGAGGCTATGCTTCGGGGTCGAAGTGGGCCCTGTTCGGCGCCATGCGCGAAGCGGCCCAGGTCGTGAGCTACGAGGTGCCGCTCGGCTTGTGCGCCGTCGTGCCGGTGTTGATCGCCGGAACGATGGACCTGGGCGCCATCGGCCAGATGCAGGGGGGCTGGTTCACCAACTGGTTCGTGTTTCACGACCCGTTCACGTTCATCACGTTTTGGGTGTACTTCACCTGCGCAACAGCCAGCGTCAATCGCGCGCCGTTCGACCTGGCCGAAGCCGAAAGCGAACTGGTCGCCGGCTTCCACACCGAGTACTCGGGCCTGCGCTGGAGCGTGTTCTTCATGGCCGAGTACGGTTCGATGTTTGCCGTCAGCGGGCTGGCCGCCATCTTGTTCTTTGGCGGTTGGAACGGACCAATTCCTTGGACCCACTGGGTGGGGCTGGTCAGTCCCGAAACGGGCTCGGCCACGCTGACGTCGTACTTTGCCAATCTGGTCGGCATGCTGAATCTGATGTTCAAGTGCGTGGTGGGCGTGACAATCATGATGTGGGTCCGCTGGACCCTGCCGCGGTTGCGGATCGACCAGGTGATCACGACTTGCCTCAAATACTGCATGCCGATCGCGGCGGTCATGTTCGTCGGTGCGACCTTGTGGACGTATTTCCTGCCCGGTGGACTCTTAATTCCGGGCAATACCTTGGGACTTGAGCGTGAGGGTCAGATGGTCCTCCCGCCCTATCCGCTTCCCGACGAGCCTGTGACGCACGACAAGAGTGCGAGCGCAGCCCGCCCGACAAACGCACAGCCATAGGTGGCCTGACCGTGGACTCAATCAACTGGCATTCGGTTTTCTTTCTGCTGTTTGCGTTGGTGGCGTGCGGCTTTTCGTTGGCGGTCGTGTTGACGAGCAACATCGTGCGGATGGCGTTTTATTTGACCATCGCGCTGGGGGCCACCTCCGGTTTGTTCTTTTTGGCCGGCGCCGATTTTGTGGGCGCCATGCAATTGATGATCTATGTCGGCGGTACGCTCGTGCTGTTGATCTTTGGCGTGATGCTGACCGCCAAGGGTCCGTTCATCAGCATGAAGACCTCGGCGGGCGAGTGGATCGTGGCCGCGATCGTCGGCGGGTCGCTATTGGCCGTGCTGGTGTCGGCGGCCGTGAGCATTGACGCCTGGCAAAGCCCCCAGGAGTCGCCGCGCCAGGCACCGGTGACCGCCACCCGGCTGGGCATGGGCTTGTTGGGCGCACGGGTCGACAAGCTGGACGAACGCGACGCCACGCAGCGTGCCGGCATGTCGGGCTACCTGCTCCCGTTCGAAATCGTCTCGGTTCACCTGCTGGTCGTGCTGATTGGTTCGGCTTATCTGGCGCGGCCGCGGAAGCGCGCCCGCGGCGGCCCCGGCGATTGGTCCTAGTAACTGTTTCACTCGTTCCCAGCTCGAACCGACTATGAATCCATTCACCGCACCCATTGGCGTCTCGCACTACTTGATTGTTGGCGCGGTCATGTTCGTTGCCGGCGCCGTGTGCATGGCGACGAAGCGAAACGCGCTGGGCGTGCTGATGGGTATCGAGCTGGTTCTTAACGGCGCGAACGTCAACTTTGTGGCGTTCGGCAGCGAGTACCTGCGCCCCGCGGGCGGAACGCTCGGACTGGACGGCCAATTGGTGGCCCTGTTTGTCATCGTGCTGGCCGCCGCGGAAGCGGCCGTGGCTTTGGCCATTACGCTCAACTTCTATAACAACCACTCGACGGTCGACGTCGACCGGGCCGACGAGCTCAAAGGCTGATGGACCCCGATCGCACGCTTCCCATCCTGTTCGGACTGGCCTGGCTGTTGCCGCTGGCCTCCTTCGCGCTCATCGTG
This sequence comes from uncultured Planctomycetaceae bacterium, assembly GCA_964622155.1. Classification (GTDB taxonomy): domain Bacteria; phylum Planctomycetota; class Planctomycetia; order Pirellulales; family PALSA-1355; genus CAZUPX01. The sequence goes on from CAZUPX010000119.1 coordinate 2,085, forward strand.
CTGTTCGGTCCGCGCATGGGGAAGGCCGGACGCGGGGCCGGCTACGTCGCCACCGGC
>CAZUPX010000120.1:0-9155 GCA_964622155.1 uncultured Planctomycetaceae bacterium
ACCTACGACACGGTGTATGGCGCCAGTTGGTCGGCCGACGGAACAAAGATCGCCTTCGGCTGCGCCGACAACACGCTGCGGGCCATCGACGCGACGACCGGCAAGCAGGTGCTCTTTCAAGGCGCCCACAGCGACTGGGTGCTCGACACGGTGTTCTCGAAGGAAGGCACGCACGTGATTTCGGTCAGCCGCGATCGCTCGATGAAGCTGGTCGAGGTGGCGACGCAACGATTTGTCGACAACATCACGAGCATCACTCCCGGCGCTCTCAAGGGTGGCTTGGCCGCGGTCGACCGCCATCCAAAGAAGGACGAGTTGCTCATCGGCGGCGCCGACGGCGCGCCAAAGATTTACCAGATGTTGCGTACCAAGGCCCGCGTGATCGGCGACGACTTCAACCTGATCAAGGCCTATGAGGCGATGCCCGGCCGCATTTACGACGCGGCGTTCAACGCCGACGGCAGCCGCTTTGTCGTGTGCAGCAGCCTGGACGGCAGCGGCGAAGTACGAATCTATGAAACGGACAGCGGCAAACTGCTGCACAAGCTCGAAGGACAGCACGGCGGCGTCTACGCTGTCACGTTTGCGAGCTCCGGCAAGGTCGTGGCCTCCGCCGGTTTCGACGGCATCGTCCGCCTGAACGACGTCGAAACCGGCAAACTGATCAAAGAATTTTCGCCCGTGCCGGGCAAGGGAACACAGGTAGCGGGAAGGCAGTAAGTAGTAGTCAGTGAGGAAAGAGGTCGGATTCACGTTCAATCATCACATGCCGCTTGCCTCATCGTCGTCACGAACAACGAACCACCGATCACTAACCATGATTTCGGACATTGCCATGAAAATGAGTTTCCTGACGTGGGCGGCGGTGGCTCTATTGGCGACAGTGTGCTTTGCGGCACCGAAGGAGCATCTGCCCGAGGGGGCGCAGGTGGTCGGGCTCGAAGCCCTGCCGCCGGAAATCGCCCTGACGAACCGGTTCGCCTACGCACAAGTAATCGTTTCGGCGCAATTGGCCAATGGCGAGCGGCTGGACGCGACGCGGATGGTGGAGACTGTGGTCACAGGTGATCTGGCCGATGTCTCGCCCACGCTTGTCGTGCGGCCCAAGTCCGACGGCGACGGAACAATCACGTTGGCGATTGGGGGGAAGTCGATCGCGGTACCTCTGAAGGTTTCGGGACAGAAGGCCGACTATACGGCCAGCTTCGTGCGCGATGTAATGCCGCAGATGTCCAAGATGGGCTGTAACGCCGGCACGTGCCACGGCTCGCTCAACGGAAAAAACGGCTTTAAGCTCTCGCTGCGCGGTTACGACCCCCTGGCCGACCACCGCGCCCTGACCGACGACATCGCCAGCCGGCGGATCAACCGCGCGGCTCCGGATCAGAGCTTGATGCTGCTCAAGCCCGCCGGCGTCATCCCGCACGTCGGCGGCGTGTTGATGCAACCGGGTCAGCCCTACTACGAGATGGTCCGCGCGTGGATCGGCGGGGGCATCAAGCTGGACGCCGACAGCCCGCGGGTGGCCGGCATCGAAATCTTCCCCAAGAATCCGACCGTGCCCCTTCCCGGCATGGCCCAGCAGATGCGCGTACTGGCCACGTACACCGACGCTTCGGTGCGCGACGTGACGCTCGAGGCGTTCATCGACAGCGGCAACACCGACGTGGCCGAGGCCGACAAGTTGGGCCTGATCTCCGTGATTCGCCGCGGCGAGGCGGCCCTGCTGGCGCGGTTCGAAGGATCGTACACGGCCACGACAATCACCGTGATGGGCGATCGCGCCGGCTATGAGTGGAAGGACTTGCCGGCCAATAACTACGTCGACGAGCTGGTGTACAGCAAGCTCAAGCGCGTGAAGTCGCTGCCCAGCGAGCTATGCACCGACGCCGAGTTCATTCGCCGCGTGTCGCTCGACCTGACCGGACTTCCGCCGACCAGCGACGAAGTTCGTGCGTTTCTGGCCGACACTCGGGACACGAGAGTCAAACGAGACGAGCTGATCGACCGATTCGTCGGCGGAGGCGACTATGTCGAACTGTGGACCAACAAGTGGGCCGATCTGTTGCAGGTGAATCGCAAGTTTCTGGGCGAGGCCGGTGCGTTCGCCCTGCGCGGCTGGATCAAGCAGGCCATCGCAAGCAACATGCCGTACGACAAGCTCGTGCACGCCGTGCTGACCGGCAGCGGCTCGACGGTCGACAACCCGCCGGCCGCGTACTACAAGATTCTCCGCACGCCAGAAGAGGCGATGGAGAATACGACCCAGCTCTTCCTGGGTGTGCGCTTCAATTGCAATCACTGCCATGACCATCCGTTCGAACGTTGGACGCGCGGACAGTATTTCAACCTGGCTGCTTATTTTGCCCAGGTTGGGCGCAAGGCCGATCCGGCCGGCGGGAATCAAACGCTGGGCGGAACCGCGGTCGAAGGGGGCAAGCCGCTGGTCGAGGACATTTACGACGCACCTTCGGGCGAGGTCGCCGACGGCGAGAGTGGCAAGCCGTCGCCGCCGGGCTTCCCCTATCAGCACGCGGACCTGTCTCCTGACACGGCGCCGCGCCGCGAGCAATTGGCCCGCTGGGTTACCTCAAAAGACAACCAATACTTTGCCAAGAGTTACGTGAATCGGCTGTGGGGCTACTTGCTGGGTCGCGGGATCATCGAGCCGATCGACGACATCCGTGCCGGCAACCCCGCCACCAATCCCGAGTTGTTGGAAAAACTGGCCAGCGAGTTCATCGCCAGCGGATTCGACATGCAGCAGGTGCTGCGCACGATTTGCAAGTCGCGGACGTATCAATTGTCGATCGTCACCAATAAGTGGAACGCCGATGACGACATTAACTGCTCGCACGCGATTGCACGTCGACTGCCGGCGGAGGTACTGTACGACACGATCAGCCGCACCACCGAATCGGTCAGCCGGTTGCCAGGCGTGCCGGCCGGTTTTCGGGCGACGCAATTGCCCGACGTGGGCTTGACGCTGCCCAGCGGATTCTTTGAGGTGTTCGGCCGGCCGGCGCGCGAGAGCGCCTGCGAGTGCGAGCGATCCAGCGGCATGATGCTGGGGCCCGTGATGACGTTGGTCAACGGCCCGACCATTGCCGATGCCATCGCCGACAAGGACAACGGCATCACCAGGCTCATTGCCTCGCAGGCGGACGACGCCAAAGTGGTCGACGAGCTTTTCATGCGCATTCTGTCGCGACCGGCCACTCAGGCCGAGATCGAAGCGGGCACCAAAGCCATGCACGCCAGCGGCGACGAATTCGCCAAGGTTAAAGCCGAGTTGGCCGAGCACGAAGCGAAGCTCAATGCCAAACAAGCCGAGTGGGAAGCCAGCCAGGCACCGGTGTCGTGGACGGTCATCGACCCGGCCGAAATGACATCGAGCATGGGCGCGACCTTCGCCAAGCAGCCCGATCAATCGGTGCTGGTGGAAGGGGGCAAGGGCAAGGGGACTTATACGATCACCGTGCCGACTGATCTGTCGCTGGTCACCGCGATTCGCCTGGAGCTGCTGGCCGACGCCAAGCTGCCGGCGGGTGGGCCTGGCCGTGCGCCCAACGGCAACTTCGTGTTGTCCGAGTTGAAAGCCACCGCGGCCCAAAAGGCCGACCCGTCAAAGCCGACGCTGCTCTCGTTTGCGCGAGCGACGGCCGATTTCGCGCAGGAAGGGTTTTCGGTCAATAACGCCGTCGACGGCAATCCGCAAACGGGCTGGGCAATCGCGCCACGATTCAATCAGAACAACACTGCGATCTTCGAAATCCGTGAGGACGCGAATCTTGAGGGTGGCACGACGTTGACGCTTACGCTCGATCATCAGTTCGAAGACGACCATCTGGTCGGCAAGTTCCGCGTGGCGGTGACCGGCGCCAAGCGGCCGGTTAATCCGCCAGCCGCTCCGCCCAACATTGTGGCGATTCTAATTGTGCCGGCCGAGCAGCGCTCCGACACCCAGAAGGCGGAACTGGCGGCCTACTATCGTTCGCTCGATTCCGACTGGGTGCGGCTGACCGAGGCCGTGACCATCAGTGCCGAGCTGGGCAAGAACGAACGCCTTGCCGGAGCGCAAGACCTGACTTGGGCCTTAATCAACAGCCCGGCGTTTCTTTTTAATCGGTAATCGCGGCAACGCCCAGTATGCACGAGCGTCGTGTAGGGGTGGCACTGGCCTGTCGCCAGTGTACGCCTCGTTTCGTACAGCACTGGCGACACGCCATTACCACTCAAAAGTCCGCTTTGCTTGCCAACGCGTTGCCGCTGGGGAACAATGATGTCAGCATCTCCCCCGGCGGGACACCGGCTGGCTCTTCTCGAGGCTCATCACTCGTGTACCTAGAAACTCGCTCGCTCGCAAAGCGCTACGGCCGGTTCACCGCGCTTGAGAATTTTACGTTCTCGGTCGCCCGGGGCGAAGTCGTGGGCCTGTTGGGGCCCAATGGTGCGGGCAAGACGACTCTCCTGCGATTGTTGATGGGTTATTTGCGCCCCTCAGCCGGATTGGCGACCATCGACGGGTTGGATTGCTATCGCCAATCGTTCCAAGTTCACAAGCGAGTCTCGTATCTGCCGGGCGAGGCGCGATTGTTTCGCCACATGCGCGCCAGCGAGGTGATCGACTTCTTCACCTCGGTGCGCAAAGACGGCAGCCGGCAGCGGGCCACTGCCCTGGCGGGCAAACGGTTCGGATTGGACCTGTCGCGCGGCGTGTCGGCCATGTCGACCGGCATGCGACAGAAGCTGGCGCTGGCGGTGACGTTGGCGGTCGACACGCCGTTGGTAATCCTCGACGAGCCGACGTCGAACCTCGATCCCACGGTGCGCGCCGATGTGGCGGCGCTGGTGGTCGAAGCCAAACAGGCTGGCCGCACTGTGGTGTTCTCGTCGCACGTCATCTCAGAGGTCGAGCAGGTCTGCGATCGAGTCGTCATTCTGCGGCAAGGCAACCTGGCACACACGCAAGTCATCGCCGAGCTGACACGCAAGCATCGCATTCGCGCGCAGTTGACCGGTCCCTTGCCCAGCGTGCCCGAGAGCTTCAATGGGCACGTGACCGTCGCCACTCGCGGCGGCGACCTGATGATCGAGACCCCCGGCGAGCTATCTGGCCTGCTCGGCTGGCTGGCAACGTTGCCGTTGGCCGAAGTGCACATCGAACGGGTCGGGTTGCGCGTGCTGTACGACCAATATCACGCGGGGGAGGGTAATAGTGGACAGTGATCAGTGGTCAGTGACGAAGAAAATGGAATCATCGCAGCGGTAACATCCTTGTCATGTCTCCTCGTCTGTTAACTGACAACTATCCACTCCCGGCGCGCCGGGACTGACCACTACTTCATGAACCTCGCTCTCTGGAAAAAATCGCTCAGCGAGTCGCGGTGGCTGCTGGTGTGCAGCCTGGCCCTGATGTTTGCCGTCCACTGGCTACGGGTGTGGATCGCCAGTTTCTTTACCACCAGCGCCCTGGAAAGCATGTTCGGCTTCATGCCCGAAATGGTCGAGCAATTGATGCCGGTCTCGTTTTCCCAAGTGGCCACGGTAGCCGGGCGGATCGCCGCCGAGTATGACGACCCGGTGGTGCTGCTGTTGATGACCGTGTGGTCGATTTCGCGTGGGTCGGACGCGATCAGTGGCGAGCTGAATCGCGGCACGATGGAAATGCTCTTGGGTCAACCGGTCACGCGACTGGGAGTGCTGGTGTCACAGGCCGGTGTAACCTTGGGTGGAGCGGCACTATTGGGTCTTGGGGCGTGGCTGGGCACATGCACCGGTTTGGCCACCGTGACGCTCGAACAGACAACCTCCGCCGACGTGTTCGTGCCGGCGGCGTTGAACCTGTTTGCGCTGGGCGCGTTTTTGGCGGGTTTGACCACAATGATCTCGGCAGCCACCAATTATCGCTCGCGCACGATCGGAATCGTCGGCGGCTTCTATGCGGTATCAATGATCGTCAAGATCGTCGGCCGCCTGGTGCCCGGTTGGAAGTGGGTGACCTACGTCTCGTTCTTCACCGCCTTCGAACCCCAACTGCTGGTGGCCAGCACGACTCGCGCCTGGTCATTTTGGGTACAGCAGCCCGGCGGCAGCTATGAGCTCGGCGGATTGGGCTACGACGGCATCTTGATCGGCCTGGGGCTAGCATGTTATCTGGCCGCCGCAATCATCTTTTGCCAGCGCGACCTTCCCGCGCCGCTGTAGAATTAGGAAGGGGATAGGGAACAGCGGACAGAGAACAGCAGGCAACGGGGGTGCAAACTCATTCTTTTGTCTTGACCTCTGGCCTCCAGTCTCTGGACTCTCGCCTGTTCAAGTGGCCTGGAATTCGCATGGCGTCAGTTTTGACTTGGCGTCATAATGTGGCCGCCCAAAAATGCGCCAGTTCGGCCGCATTTGGGGCAAAAACGGAGGAGCGAACATGGTGCGCCGTACAGGTTGGCACGGTTTGTTGTGCACGATCGTGATGCTAGCTTGCAGTCAGGTCCTGGCGGACGACCAATCCGCGCAGGAACTGTTGGACAAGGCCACCGAGACCAAGCTCTCGGCCGAGCGAGTCTCGGATCTCAACGAGGTCATCGAACTGTGCCAGCAGGCCATCAAAGCAGGGCTGGACGACACGAACCGGAAATTTGCCGATGAGCTACTGGCCAGCACGCTCTCGCAACGGGCGTCGTTGGTATGTCTCGAGTTGTTCGAGCGGCCTGTCACTCCCAACCGGGCCCGCAAGCTCGTGCCGATGGCATTGTCAGACCTCGAAGAGACCATCAAGCTCGACCCCGAACAGGCCGAAGCACAGTACCTGATGGGCCGGCTGTACGCGCACCTGGGTCAGGCCGAAAAGGCCCTCCAGGCGCTCGACGCAGCGGTACGGCTCACCGAGACCGATCCGGCCGCGCGGGCCAAGGCGCTACTGATTCGCGCTAATGTGCAAACCGAGCCCGAGCGGCGGCAAGCCGATTATGACGAGGCGGTAAAGCTCGCACCGCGCGATGCCAACGCGCTGCGGTTCCGCGGCATGGCCCACTTCACGCAAAGCCGTTTTGAACAAGCCCTGGCCGATTTCGACGCGGCGCTGGCCATCGAACCCGGCGATGCCGATACGTACGAGGCTCGCGGACTGGCTCTGTCGATGATGGAGAAGTACGACGAAGCAATGGAAAGCTTCAACAAGGCTATCGAGTTGGCGCCGGAGTCGCCAATGGCCTACGTGCATCGCGCCCGCGTGCGAGCCATCAAGGGAGACGGTGCCGCGGCGCTTGCCGACTCCGAGACGGCTCTGAAACTGCAGCCTGGCTCGGTCCAGGCTCGGCTGTTGCACGCGGCGCTATTGGGCTCGGCCGGCAAGTTTGATAAGGCACTGGCGGACCTCAACCTGCTGCGTAATGCGTTGCCTGGCAACACTGAAGTGTTGATGCAGATCGCCATGGTCCAGCAGGCGGCCAAGCATCCGCAAGAAGCCGTCAACGCGTACAACGCCGTGTTGGAAACCGATCCGGGAAATGCGCCGGCGTTTCGCGGCCGGGGCGACGCTTACTTGAGCCTTGGCAATCAAGGCGAGGCGATCGCCGACTACGACAAGGCACTGAAAGTCGACCCCAAGAATTCCGGCGTGCTCAATAACTTGGCCTGGGTCTTGGCCACCTCGCCCGAGGATGGCCTGCGCGACGGAAAGCGGGCCATCGACCTGGCCACGCTCGCCTGCGAAGTCACCGAATACAAGCAGGCACACATCCTCAGCACGTTGGCGGCCAGCTATGCCGAGAGCGGCGACTTCGAGACGGCCATCAAATGGTCGAAGAAGGCCGTCGAAGCCGGACCCGAGGCGCTCAAGTCGCAATTGGGCAAAGAGCTGGAAAGCTACGAGGCCAAAAAGCCATGGCGCGAGGCGATGCCTCCGACCGACGAGCCGGCCGTCGAACCCAGCGACGATACGGCCCGCGCCAAGGACCCGACGAAGGGCTGAGAATCGGGCCGGAAACGTGAGGCCCGACGCTGGAGCGGAGAGAATATCTTTCGATCGCGCCCAATCCGTATTAGTTTTGTCGTGCTTCGCTCACGATTATCTCCACGCACCCCGCTGGTCATACTTCCTCTGGCCTCAAGACTCTGGTCTGTCTTTACATGAATCGCCAATCCGCCTGGGAACTGGTCTGCCAGTACACGGCTAGCGACAGCCTTCGCAAACACATGTTGGCGGTCGAGGCGGCCATGCGGGCGTATGCCGGGCGCGTGGGGGCCGATGAAGAGGCGTGGGGTATCGTCGGCTTGCTGCACGACTTTGACTATGAGAGATGGCCGAATCCGCCGGACCATCCGCTGCAAGGGGCCGCGATTCTGGCCGAACAGGGCTATCCCGAGCACGTGATCTACGCCATCAAGTCGCACGCCGACTATCTGACCGATTGCCCGCGCCTCTCGCCGCTGGACAAGACCCTGTATGCTTGCGACGAACTGGCCGGCTTTATCACGGCCGTTGCCAAGGTGCGGCCCGAGGGGATTCACGGGCTGAAATCTTCGAGCGTCAAGAAAAAGCTCAAGCAAAGGAGCTTTGCGGCGGCCGTCAATCGCGACGATATCACCCGTGGCGCCGCCGACCTGGGTGTCGAGCTCGACGAGCACATTCAGTTCGTGATCGACGCCTTGCAACCAATCGCCGCCGAACTGGATCTCAATAGCGGCGCGGGCGGCGGTTCTTAGCACGCGGCAATCGCGGCCGATTTGCGGCAAATCACTCTGGGCGACTAAGCTAGAGAATCTTTCCGGCGAGGTCATTGAGTGTCCGATACCGACATCACCCAAGATGCTCGCATTGCGCAGGCAATCCGGCACTACGCCCAGGGCCTGTCGCTGGCTCGGCAAGGACATCTGCCGGCGGCGGAGGCCTGTTATCGTCAGGCATTGGAGTTCAGGAGTGATTTTTTCGAGGCCTCGAGTGCCCTGGCGGCCGCACTGGTCGCCCAGGGCCAGCTTGACGAAGCGATTGCCGCACTCTCTCATTTCGCCGAGCGCAACACCGAGAACGCGCTTGCGCACTACAACCTGTCAATTCCATTGTTGAGTCAGGGGCGTGTGGCCGAAGCCATCGCCAGTTGCCGGCGGGCGCTCGAGCTCGATCCGCTCTATGCCCCCGCGCACAACAATCTCGGCGT
>CAZUPX010000121.1:0-3026 GCA_964622155.1 uncultured Planctomycetaceae bacterium
GAGCGGAAAATAGGTAATCTCCTCCACCACCCCTCCAGCAGACCAAATTTTCCACCCACAATCGAGACGCTCACACCCCACCCTGCCGGCCGCAAGAATTGCCTTGCGGCGGCCTTCGGCGGCAGTAATAATGCCACGAGTTGCTCGCCTGATGAGCGCTTGAGGCTGTCGCGCTACGCAGCCGGCGGAGCCATCCCCCAGGGCCCCGACCACAAGCGCCCCGACGTGAAGTGTTTTCCACCAGAGCGCACGCTTGCCAGTAATCGACTGATGCGCCGAATTGGCGGCCTGGTCGCGCCATGCCGCACTCGTGGTCAAAACCTTACTGACGATCGAGCTGACGAAAATCAGCCTGCCAAACTTTCACGCTCACCCACACCGCACGGAGTTTTACAACCCATGTTACGCCACGCGATTCTGATCGGATCGATGTTCGGATTGTTGGTCTTGTCAATCGCCTCGCCCGCGCAGGCGCAGTTCGGACGCGGATTCAATATTCCGCCGTCGGTCCAGAACCTGTTCATGTTGCGCGACCCAGCGGTGCAGAAGGAGCTGGTGCTCGACGAGCCTCAGACGAAAGACATCAACGAGTTGGCCGCGCAGATGCAGGCCGAGGCCATGGAAGTGATGTCGGGGTTGCAAGACCTGACGCAGGAAGAGCAGAAGCAGGAACTGCCGTCGATCATGAAGATGGTTGCCGAGAAGGGCAAGGAAATTCAAGAGAAGGTCGATAAGGTACTGAGCGAGAAGCAGCTTGGGCGCGTCAAGGAGCTGTCGATTCAACGCCGCGGCGTCGAAGCCCTGCAAGATGATGAAATCATCGACGCACTGAAGCTGTCGGACGACCAGAAGCAAAAGCTGACCGCCATCCGCGATGAGATGGGGGACAAGCAGCAAGCCCTCTTCAAGGACGCGGCGGGGGGCGACCGGCAGCAAATGCGGGAAAAATTCCTTGCGATGCGGAAGGAAGCCGGCGAAAGCGCCATGGCGATTCTCACAAGTGCCCAGCGCGATCAGTTCGACAAGATGAAAGGCCCCAAATTCGACTTCCCCCAGGGGAACCGCAGGGGCTTGTTTTAGAGTTTAGAATCGGTATTCTGTTTTATTGAAACACAGCCCCCGTGTACGGGGTAATAATGGCGAAAGCCCCATTTTGCGGCTGAAACGGCGGGCAGGCATCGCGGACATAATGGACCAGGTAAAAAAATCGAGGTGAGATGATGGGACGATTTGGGAAATTGACGCTGACCATGATGGTCGTCTGTTGCGGGTCGCTAGCAATGGCCGCCGACACTGCGGGAGCTCCCGTCGGCAAGAAAATCGACAATTTCTCCCTACCCGACATCCACGGCAAGGCCCGATCGCTGTCCGACTACCAGGGCAAGGTGGTCGTGCTCGCGTTTCTGGGCACCGAATGTCCGCTGTGTCAGACCTACGCCAAGCGGCTGCACGACCTGGCCGCCGAGTTCGAGAAACAAGGGGTGCAGTTCCTGGGCATCGATGCCAACCTGCAGGATTCGCTCACTGAGATCGCGGCGTATGCTCGCGTCCACGACATCACGTTTCCGATGTTGAAGGACAATAACAACGAAATCGCCGACCGAATCGGCGCGGTTCGCACGCCGGAGGTGTTCTTGCTCGATCGCGATCGTGTCGTTCGCTACTGGGGCCGGATCGATGACCAGTACGGCTTCAAGACCGGCGCCGGCTACGTGAAGCCGAAGCTCAATGAGAGCAACCTGTCCGACGCGATCGCCGAAGTCCTGGCCGACAAACAGGTGACCAAGGCCGTGACTAAGGCCGACGGCTGCTTCATCGGCCGCGTGACCAAACACAAGCCGACCGGCGACGTCACCTACTCGAACCAGGTGGCTCGCATCATTCAGACTCGCTGTGTCGAGTGTCATCGTTCGGGCGAGGTCGCGCCGTTCGCGCTCACCTCGTATGACGAAGTGGTCGGCTGGGCCGAGACGATCCGCGAGGTCGTGCAGGAAGGTCGCATGCCGCCTTGGTTTGCCGATCCGAAGTTCGGGCACTTTCAGAACGATGCCCGCCTGAGCAACGACGAGAAGAAGCTGATCAATGCCTGGGTCGACAACGGCTGCCCCGAGGGGGACGCCAAGGACCTGCCCGAGCCGCGCAAGTTTGTCGAAGGTTGGCAGATCGGCGAGCCCGACCAGGTCGTCTACATGCGCGACAAACCGTACACGGTTCCCGCCGAGGGCGTGGTCGACTACCAGTTCTTCACGGTCGATCCGGGCTGGACCACCGACAAGTGGGTGCAAGCCACCGAATCGCGACCGGGCAACCGCGCGGTCGTGCACCATATCATCGTGTTCGTGCAGGCGCCCGACGGCGGCGATTTTGGCAGCCGCGGCGGCATCGGCGGATACGCTCCCGGCATCACGCCGACGATCAATCCACCGGGCACGGCCACGTTCGTGCCGGCCGGCTCGAAGCTGGTCTTCCAACTGCACTACACCACCAACGGCGTCGAGCAGGATGACCGCAGCTACGTGGGCATCAAGTTTGCCGATGCCAAGACCGTCAAAAAGAAGGTCCGCGGCGGTGTGGTGGGCGATACGGCCTTTCGGATTCCGCCGGGCGATGGCAACTACGAAGTCAAGGCCAAGCACATGTTCTTGAAGGACACGCTGCTGATGAACCTGACGCCGCACATGCATCTGCGCGGCAAGAGCTTCAAGTATGAGGCCGAGTATCCCGACGGTACCCGCGAGGTGCTCTTGGATGTGCCCAGTTACGACTTCAACTGGCAGCTTCGCTACATGATGGTCGAGCCGAAGTTGATGCCCAAGGGCACGCGGTTGCACGCCACGGCCCACTTCGACAACTCGAAGGCCAACCTGGCCAACCCGGACCCGTCGAAGGAAATCACTTTCGGCGACCAGACCTGGGAAGAGATGATGTTTGGCTTCTATACGTCGGTCGATCCCAAGGAAGACCTGACAGTCGATGGCCTGGCCGGCGGCAAGCTTGAAAAGGGTGAGGTCAATGGGTTCACCGGC
>CAZUPX010000122.1:0-3428 GCA_964622155.1 uncultured Planctomycetaceae bacterium
CCCACGGCACCAAGCCGGGCCTGGTGGGTCGCATCGCGGCGCGGCGAGCGGGCGTGCCTGTGGTCGTGCACCAGGTATATGCCTCGCCCATGCACAAGATCAAATCGGGCGTCAGGCGCGCGTTGTACGGCCGCTTGGAACAGCTCGCGGCCTACTACTGCGATTGCCTGGTCCTCGTGAATCGCGAAGAACACAAGCGGGTTCTGGAGCGTCAATGGGTGCCGCCGGAGCATTGCGTGGCGATCTATCCCGGCGTCGATCTCGAGGCTCTCCATCCACAGAAGCGACCGCACTTCCGCCAGCACTTTCGCTCGCGCTTGGGCTCGAGCGAAGAGGAATTCGTGGTGCTATACCTCGGCCGGCTTGTACCCTCGAAGCAGCCGTTAATGCTTGCAGAGATTGCGGCACGTCTCGACGCGCTGCGCCCGCACAAGGCATGGCGGCTGTGGATCGCTGGCTCTGGTCCGGCCGAGGAGGCGCTTGGCGAGGCGGTCAGCAGCAACCAGGTGTCACACCGGGTGCGGATGCTCGGTTGGCACGATGATCCACACGGTGTGTTGCACGCCGCCGACGTCGTGCTGTCGGCCTCGACCAGCGAAGGTCTGCCGCGGGCCCTGGTCGAAGCTCAAGCAGCCGGACTGCCCACGGTTGCCAGCGACATCCAGGGCAACCGCGAAGTCGTCGTCGATGAAACGGGCTTTCTTTGTCCAGCCCGCGAACCCGCCGCCTATGCCCAGGCGCTGGTGCGGCTGATCGACAACCCCGAGCTGCGCCGCTCGCAAGGTCAGGCTGCACGGCAGCACGCCGAACAGTGCTTTGACACGGTAGCCAACAGCCGCGCCATGGTTCAGATGTATGAATCGCTCATGGCGTCCTGAGGGACGGTGCGGGGTTGGAGAGTGACAAATCGCGCCCCCGGAAGGCCACTCACGGAGCTTTGCGAAAAACGAACTGGTTGCAGCCTGAGTTACCGCACTCGACGAGCCGCTCGATCGCGAAGCCGCGCTGGTGATAGAAGTCAACAACCGTCTGCGGCGTGGCGGCTTCATAAGGGTATCCGCCCAGCCAGTCCAGGTTGTCGTACCACCAAGACATGCCCCGCAAGTTCTTGTAGTCACGATACCGGGTCGTCGGATTGCGCAACCGGATCAGGTCTTCGGCCACTCCCTTGCCGGCACGCAACCCGATAAACGCACCGGCCACCAGCCACCGCACCGGCGCCGGCGATGCGACATAGACACGCTTGAGCGCCGCGTTGAGCGGGGTCCAATAGCGCTGGCGGTTGTAGATGGCAATGAATAACCGCCCCCGATCGGCGACCGCCGCAATCACACGCTGCATCGCCGCATCGAGGGCGCCTGTGTGGTGCAGAACTCCCCAAGCATAGACAAGATCGAACTTGCCCAGCGATTCCAGATAACCGGCGTCGAGCACGGACCCTTCGTCGATCGTCCACGTGGGGTCGTCGGCGAAGAATCGGTTCTTCAACGTCCGCGTGCATTCGACCGATCGCGGGTCGTAGTCGAACGAGTGCACGCGAGCACCAAGCCGTCGCGCCGCCAGGCTCGATAGTCCGCTGCCCGAACCGACGTCCAGAAACGACGTGCCCGTCAGGTCTGACACCTCGAGCATCCCTGCCAAACTGCGCTCGGCTTCGGAAATCCGATTGTCATCGACGCTGGCCAGAAACCTTTGCCAGTTCCGGCCGAACTCGAAACGCTCGCGGCGAGCAATCTCTCGGGCGTGTTCAGACACGTACAGGGCCTTTCACGAGATCAGTGCGAGCTTTCGGCTTGTTGCTAATGCGAGTTTAGTCCATGGGAAATCCGCTCAGCACGGACCTCCAGGCGGTCGAGTGAAAAATCCGCCACTTTACACTCGACTTCGCCCAAACGCTCGGCCGAAATAACCCTTTGGACCCCCAAAGGCAGCAAACCGCCAGGGAGGGCGGAGATTCGTGATCGTTAGCCGTCTCAAATACATATATCTTGCCTACTTTTCCAGACCGCAGGCCGACAGGACTCTGTTTCGGAGTATTCGTCGGCACCGGACGAGTCGTATCCTGCAATTGGGAATGGCTACGCCCAATCGGGCCCTGCGATTGATCGAGGTCGCTCGAAGGGGTTCCGCGGCCGCGGGCATCCGATTTGTGGCTGTCGACCTGTTCGAAGCTCGGCCAGACGATCAACCGGGCATTGCGCTCAAAGACGCTTACCGGAGCCTTAAGCCAACTGGGGCACAGGTACAGCTCATCCCCGGAGACGTTGAAAGTGCGTTGGCTCGCTCGGCCAACGCGCTGGGGCAGATGGACCTGATTCTGATCACGGCTGAACACGAGGAACGCTCGCTTGGCGGCGCGTGGTTCTACGTGCCCCGCATGCTGCATGCAAGCTCGCTGGTCTACGTCGAAAGCCGTGTGCCGAATGCGGATACGACCATCTGGCGGCTCATGACCCCGGCCGAGATCGAGTCCTTGGCCGCGGTGCGTCGCCCGCGACGTGCCGCCTAACAGCCCCGACACGTCGAGACTGCTACATCACACGGATGTGATGACCCCGGCGCGCCGGGCGGCTTGGAGGCCCGGCGTGGCTCATCGTCCCGTGCGGCGCCTCCAGCCCAATAACGCGCTGGCCGGTCGCGCTCTGCTAATACGTGCGAGATCAGCTCAGCGATGCCTTCAGCCGGCCAGCGACTAATAGATCAAGCAGTTCATCATCCAGGTCCAGGCCATCGGTAATCGGCCCCGCGCTGGCGAATCGCACTGGGCCAACGATCGCGTCATCCTCGGCCAGTTGCATGACGATCATGGAATCCGCCGCGTTGCTGGCGTCCGTGCTTGGCAAAGCTGGCATCGGCGAAGAAGTGGGCGCCGAAGCACTGAAACTCGCCGACAGGCCGAGCGCGAAAGCGACGGTGTCGTCGCCGCCAGCGCTGGTGTCACCGCCGGTGGCCGCCGAAGCGCTCGTTGCTTGCGGAGCAAACGGCCCGCCGGCGCCGACCACCAGGAACGTCAATTGATTGCCCAGGCTGGTCGTGTTGTTGCGGGCAATAATCTGGTCGGCCGAAGTGACCAGCCCGTCGCGGTTGAAGTCGTTCGCGTTGGAGATGGTTGCCGGATTGCCGATGCCGTGCGGATTGTTGCGGGCACTGATCTCGTCCGCCGATGTCACCGAATAAGCGCTGGCATCGCCGGCACCCGAATCGCCCAGGGCGCTGCCGAAGTAGAAGACGTAACTGCTCTGGAGTCCGGTGTTGGTGTTCGACTCGCCCAGGGCGTCGTTGCCCTTGACGATTACTTCCAGCCATTGCTTTTGAATGGCGCCATCAGCCCATATCAGTTCGACGCGGTCGGAGCCACCCGCACCGGCACCTGAGCGCACGGTGACGGTGGTAGGATCCGGGGCCGTGGCCCAGGTGCTTGGCGAGTT
>CAZUPX010000123.1:0-2867 GCA_964622155.1 uncultured Planctomycetaceae bacterium
TTGATAAGGGCCTACCAGAACCTGTGTGGGTGCTGAGGTATCAGGATTCGGCGGGACGGCAAAAAAGCCCGTCTGGTTCTGGGTGGCTCCCGTCACCATTTCGCCGCGTTCCGCGAAGCCGATGATCACGTCATCGATGTAGGCTCCTTCGAAGTTGTTTTGCTGCATGCGATCCTTGTTCGAAAAGCTTCCAAACTGATCGCCCGGCAGACTTTGGCCCATCGACCCCGCGGAGCTGAAGTCGAAACGGATCTTGATGTTGCCCGCCCCCGCCAACCCACGGAGGTCGACGCGCGCCTGGTGCCAGGCGCCGGTATTGTCGAACAACTCCTGCACCGTTTGCTGAGGGTGCGTCGAGGCATTCGCCGACGCCGAGATGAAGTCGGGCAATTCCGCGATAATCACCCGAAACGGGGTCGACAGGATCGAATTGTTCGTTGCCAGAAGCTGCCAACTACCGCCATTGATGGACGCCAGAACGCGGAAGCTATCTCGCATCTCGCTCAAGAGGACATCATTGGCGCCCTGCGTCTCGAGGTAGTAATTGAAGTACAGCGTCGGTTTGTCCGCCGTGGTGTACCCCGCCAGGCTGAACGCATTGGTCGCCAGGCTGCCTAGCGCTCCGCCCGGCAGGTTGTACGAGCTCGCGATGGCCGGATTGGACGCCAGGTCGCGGTGCGCAGCCTCGGAAAGTGCGCCGAATTGAGCGTCTTGGCCGTACGTGAAATATGCATCCTTGGGTGTGTCCGTCCAGTTTTCCAGCCTGAAATTGAAACTCGCGCCACCTTCAATTTCGTTCGATCGCCGCCCATTCTGAATAACAGTCCAGGTGCCCGTGAGGCTCTGATCAAATGGCCTATTGATCCCGTGGCCGGAATCCGTGGCGCGCGTGTTCGTGGGGTGCCACAGGTTGAAGTCCAAAGGCGAGAAGGCCAGCCCAGTGGCGCCCCCGAGACCTGTACTCACCGACGTCGCGCCGCCGGAAAAGACCGCTTGCAGTTGGCCGCTGGTATTCAGAGCGTACAAACGCCCGCCGCTATCCACGGCGAACAGCCGATTCGCGAACGCGCCCCCCTGAAGGTTTTGCGGACCGGTAGTCAGCCCGGCAAACTGGACACCCAGGTTGACGACGTTTGATGCCCGGCCGGTCGTCGTCGAAATCCGGTAGAAGCGACCGGCATCGCTGACGCCGAACAGTTGGCCTCCTACGAACGCCATCCCCGTCGTGCGGCCGACATCGCCCAGCGCCAACTGATAGATTGAGAACGACAGGGGCGTCAAAGGGTCGTCGGTGATATCCGCGGCGCCTGTGGCGGGATCGACTTTGTAAAGTGTCGAGCCAAGTGGGTTGAATTCACGGACCGGCGGCATCGGCGGAAATTGTGGCGGCGGTTGTACCGCCGCGACGACGTTGCTTCCGCGGACGGCATAATACAGGTTGTATGTTGGCGCACCATTATCAAAGCCAGTCCGCTGATAGGCCATGGCGTCGATGTTGTCGGTCGTCAGGTGGTCGGGATTCGGGTCATTCGAGACAGGCGGGAGAGGCGGGATCGCTGCTGCCAGTGTCAAGTCCGGAATTGCGTCGCTGCCAAGGACGGTCGCGCCGCCCACCGCCCAATCGATCTCCGCCAATTGGCCCGCGTTACCGTTGGGAGCGTTTGCGGGGACGATGATGCTTTGAGCGGCGAACAAGTGGCCGTCGGACCGCATCGCAAGATCGCCGGTCGTTATCGTCGCAGAGCCGCCCAGGCCGCCGATCCCAATCTGGCCTCCGCCGGTCGAGGGATTCACCATGGTGAGCCCATTAGCCTGCGACACGTAGAGCGCGACATCCGCAAGTGTAAACGGAATCGCGTTGGTGCTGAGGCCGCCCGCGCTCGAGATGTCGAACAGTGTCTGTACCGGGTCCATGAACGAGTTGGAGAACTCGATCAGTCCCGTTCGGTGGCCGCTAAAGCCGATGTGATCCTCGGCGATCCGTCGGACGGAAGTCACCGGCTCGAGCCGGACCAAGGAGCTCGCCGCGGTCGAGGGGAACGTGGCACTGAGCGCCTGCGGCAACTGCGCGTTCGACGAAACGGCCACATAGTAGGTCCGGCTCGTTCCGACCGGGATGACGCCGGCGGGCATTTGCACCGATCCGATGTAGGGATCCAGCGTTCCGAAGCTCCCACGGGTGAGGTCGCTCGTCGGCGATCCCGTCGCGCCTGCCGCCCGATCATCGGCGACGCTGGAGTCGCGGCTCACCAGGATCAGAGTGCCTTGTTCATCGAATACCGAGAGCATCGTGTCGGGCCCCGACATACCGTCGGCATAATCGATATCGAAAATCGTGGCCCACGTTCTGGCTCCGTCGCTGAAACCGCCGATCGCCTGGATCAGGTCATAGTCGATGGTGAACTTATACCAATCGACGTCGGTCGCTGTATTTAAGCTACCGGCCACGCTGATCGTATTGCGGTCGCTGGTGAGCAGATTGCCCAGCGACTGGGGCAGCGAGTCGTTGTTGTCTACGCCGGCTAGCAACGATTCACCCGTCTCGCCAACGAGCGGCGAATGCGCCGGCAAGCCGAGGATTTCGATGCCATTGGTGGCATAAAAGATGTTGGCAAAGTGGACCGTCGAGCCGGGCACCTCGTCGCGCTGCTGCAAGCGCACTTGCAACTGGTACTCGCCCCGGCTCTGCCCGCCGGCAAGGTCCGATTCGTTGCCCGCGACCGGCTGGCTGCGGACCCGGATGTAATACGTGTTGGTTTGGCCGCTGTCGCCGGGCAGCACCACGCGCATGCCCGCGTCGCGGGGATTGACGGAGAAGAAGTCACCGCCGCGCCATGCGTCCTTGTTCATGGTCGTGGCGATGCCGC
>CAZUPX010000124.1:0-2500 GCA_964622155.1 uncultured Planctomycetaceae bacterium
GTCGTCGTACACGCGGTGGATCGGGCGCGGAACGGCGGCGGGGGGCACGCCCTGTCGGCTGAGCCATTCCTCGTTCAGATTCTTCAGAAACACGCCGCCGGGATAGCCCGAGTAGTGATACGAGCTGCCGTGACCGACAAACACGACGTTGCACACCAGGTGCGGCGCGCCGCTCATGGCGGCGTGGTTGGCCGTGATGCCCATCGCCGATCCGCCAACCATGCCGACCTTGCCATTACACCAGGGTTGCGTTGCGATCCACTCGACGGTGTCGTAGCCGTCGTCCATGTCGTCGATGAAAGGCCGATAGTCGCCCTGGCTGTCGAACCGGCCGCGGCAATCCTGCCCGACGCGAACGTAGCGGCGCTTGTTGTACGTCTCGGCTTCGGATTGCCCCACGACGCGCGCCTTGCCGTACGGCGTGCGCGTGAGCACCACGGGCCACGGTCCAGTCCCCTCGGGCACATAGACGCTCGTGGCCAGCTTGACCCCGTCGCGCATGGGAACCATGACTTCCTTGACGTCGGCTCGGGTGAGATGCGCAACAAGAACCACAAGCACCAGCGCGCCGGATATCCGCACGCATGACCGTGAGATTGCAACAGCCACGTTCAGCTCCTTCATTCGATGAAATTGTTGGCTCCAACTTCTCCCTTCTCCCTTTGTGGGAGAAGGGTCGGGGATGAGGGGGTGAACTACTCGATGGACTCGCAAACTCGTGACGCCCCCCTCACCCGGCTCGCCGCGCTCGCCACCCTCTCCCACCAGGGGAGAGGGCAGAACTTGAATCGCGTCGATTGCGAGTGCCGCTGCGGATTATCCTCTCCGGCGCGACGGCGGTCAACAAACCCATTGACGGCGGGTGCGGCAAGATTTCATGGCGGCTGTAGCTGAAGTCGCCAGACTTCAGTGAGGGCGCCTGAATTCTTGCGAATTCAGCTACGTGCCAGGATTTCTTGCCGCACCCATTGTCGGCTCGCACGGCGGCATCCATACCGGCCCTTGCGGCGCGATGATCGGCGGCTGAGAATAGGCAAAACTTGACTCGTCGCTGTCGCCCGGCGAGCAGTCCCTTCCCACTTACCAGTCTGGTGTGCCATGCGAAAACGCATTCTTCAAATCGTTGGCGGCCTGTTGGCCGTGGGTGTTGTGGTCCTCGTGTGCCTGGGACTGTGGGTTCGCGGCCAGCTTGTCGGCAGCTTGCCGCAACTCGACGGCCAGGTGTTCGTCGCCGATCTGAGCTCTGGGGTGACTGTCGAACGCGACGCGCTGGGCGTGCCGACGATTCAGGCCGCCAATCGCCTCGATCTGGCAATGGCCGTGGGCTTCGTCCACGCCCAGGATCGGTTTTTTCAGATGGACCTGCTGCGCCGCAACTCAGCGGGCGAACTGGCTGAGATCGTCGGCGCCGCGGTGCGCGATGCCGATCGCAAGGTCCGCGTACACCGTTTTCGCGATGTGGCGCAGCGAGTCGTGGCGGCCGGCACGAGCGACGACCTAGCATTGCTTGAAGCCTACGCCAAGGGTGTCAATGCGGGGGTGGCGGCCCTGCGCACCAAGTCATTTGAGTATCTGCTGCTCGGCGTGGAGCCGGCGCCGTGGAAGCCCGAAGACTCGGCGCTGGTGATGTTTTCAATGTATCTCGACCTGCAAGACGATCAATACAGCAAGGAAACGCGGTTGGGATTGCTGCACGAGACGGTGCCCGAACCGATGTTCGATTTTCTCGCGCCGCGCGGCACCGAATGGGACGCGCCGATTCATGGCGAGCCGTTCGCGACTGCTGCGACTCCCGGGCCCGATGTGTTCGATACGCGCAAAGCGGATCAGATCGTCAAGGAGCTACTTGCGCCGATCGGGTGGCTGCCCAAGGGCGTCAACTTCCATCCGGGAAGCAACAATTGGGCGGTCGGCGGCAAACATTCGGCCGACGGCCGAGCCTTGTTGGCCAATGACATGCATTTGTCGATCCGCGTGCCGCACGTATGGTATCGCGCGTCGCTGGTTCGGCCCGCCGCCGATGGCAACGGCCAGCAGCGAGTGACAGGCGTCACGCTGCCCGGTACGCCGGCGGTTGTGGTGGGCAGCAACGGGAAAGTGGCCTGGGGTTTTACCAACACGGAGGGCGATTGGTCGGACGTGGTGATCGTCGAGCGCGACCCGGCCGACAAGGATTCGTACCTCACGCCCGACGGCCCGCGCAAATTCGAAAAACATCGCGAAACGATCAAGATCAAAGGGGCCGCGGATGAAACGCTGGAAGTCGTGTCGACCATTTGGGGACCGGTGGTCGATCACGATCACAAAGACCGGCCGCGCGCGATTCGCTGGGTTGCGCATGACCCCGAGGGGGTCAACATGGGTCTGCTGAGCATGGAATCGGTTCAGACCTTGGAAGAGGCGATGCAACTGGCGAATCTCAGCGGATCGCCCCATCAAAACTTCGTCGTGGCGGACAAGCAGGGTCGCATCGGCTGGACCGTGCTGGGCCGCATTCCGC
>CAZUPX010000125.1:0-1727 GCA_964622155.1 uncultured Planctomycetaceae bacterium
CGCCAATCGAGATTGGCGTCCTCAAGCGCCTCGTCGGCCACGCGATCACATAGACTCAAGACTTTCAACTCGCCGGGAGCGGAGGGCGCAATGTCCACCGGCGCTCCGATCAGCATTCCGTCGGGAATCGCCGGCAGGCCGTTGAGTCGGCGGAAGGCGCTGCGGCCTTGGCGCACCGCTCGCCACACCGCTTCGCGATCATCGCCGACCGAGGCGGTCAATCCGATGCCGGTAATCACGACTCGGTCGGAGTTTGAGCGATGACGCGACAAGAAAAACCTCGCAACATTCCGCCGGGCGCGCGTGATTCCCTTCGGCGATTGAAGGTATCGCCGGCTGCCTGACCAAAGCGGGGCAACTGTACCCGAATCGATTTTGGCTCCCAATCGCAAAGCACGCCGATAGACGCACCAACGCGCCGGCCAGCTAGCAGGCCGAAAGTGTTGCCCCGGCGGTGGCAGGACGTCTCCCCGGGTAGCACCGTCACGCTAAAGCAAAAATTTTTCGCCATCACTGCTTGCAATGCTGCGCACAAGTGATAGACTCCCCTCTTCGTGGGAATTCAACCCAAGGAGGGTAGCAAACGATCGAATCAACGGGAAAGTCGCCCACGAGAGCAAAAGCGGTGGTATCGGCCACCCCCGGAACCGGCGGTACCGCCGGGGTAATCTCGGCCACAGCATGCCCCCACCGCAAGAGTTCATCCTCGGCGAGTTTCCCAGAACGCTCGACGAACGCCATCGACTCTCGCTTCCGGCCGAATTGTCGGAGCCACTGACCAGCGGTGGAATCGACTGCATCCTGGCCAAAGAGCGGCCGGGGTGCCTGAGTCTGTGGAACGCTGCCGCCTGGCAAGCACGACTCGATGACGGAGTGGAACTGGTCAAAACCAAGATTCGGACCGGCAAGTTGGAAGGCCGGCTGGAAGACATCAAGCATCTCAGCCGCCTGTTATCGACGCGACACAAGACTGTACAGCTTGCCGGCCGCGGCCGGCTGACGATACCCGAAGGATTTCGTGAGTTTCTGCAACTCGAATCGCAAGGAGAAGTGATTGCGGTCGGCGCGGGCGTGTGCGTGGAGATTTGGAATCCGCGAGCCTGGCTGACCTATGTCGGAGAGCAGATGCCTCAGTTTCGGCAGCTCTTCGACCAGCTATCGAGCTAAACGCGTCCTCCGCAAACGCATCGCATGTTGGAACTAAAAGGCGACTCGCTCTGGATCCAGGAGGTTTTGCTAAGAAACATCAATCGTCCATGCCCGGCAGCCAGGGATTCGCTGTTTGAGTATCTGCCCGTATCACCCGGTTTGGGAAAGCAAGTCGCCAGGGAACGGGCAATCGTCGGCACGGAAGCCCAAAACACCCTGCTGCCGGGCATGGCGTTTTTTTCCGTTGCGCTCCTCGTTCGAAGACGTCACGCCCGCTGCGCCGCCCCACGCGTGGCTCGCCGGTCGACCGCCGCGCGGATAAACCCGGCAAACAGCGGATGCGCCGCCGTCGGCTTGCTTTTGAACTCGGGGTGGAACTGCACCGCCACGAACCAGGGGTGGTCTTCCAGCTCGATAATCTCGACCAGCGATCCGTCCGGATTAGTGCCGGAGATCACCAGCCCGTTGGCCTCGAACTGCTGGCGATAGAGGTTGTTGAACTCGTAGCGGTGGCGGTGCCGCTCGGAAATGATCGGCCTGCCGTAACAGGCCAGGGCCTTGCTGCCGGCTGTCAAATG
>CAZUPX010000126.1:0-5289 GCA_964622155.1 uncultured Planctomycetaceae bacterium
CGCTTGCCGCCGCGGTTCCTGGCTGTAGACTCCGCGTCGACGTAGTGAATGGCGATGTAGCATAGCGGATCGCCCACGCCTATCCCTTCGCGTGGCGTCAGTTTTTGTTGACCCTGCTTGCCCCGATCTGTTCCTACGAGGCCGCGTTTTACGAGGCCGCGCTCTTCTGTCGTCGCCTTATAGAAGGCAGCGATAATCAGGCCAATGTCATCAGTAAAATTCTGTCGCGCTGCGACCGAATTTGGCAGATCGACAATGTGAAACGTGTCGTATTTGCCTTCCTCTCTTTCTTCGGTCACGAATCCCTTGATGTAAAACAAATTAGTGTTCTCGCTCTTTGGGTCGAGCACCCAGTGCCGCGCTTCATCCAGACTCACACGCGGTGCGACCGACCTCGCCGTAATGCCCTTTGCGTCATGTGGGAGGGTATCGAGACCGTCCACAAGCACTCGGGCCGTGACGATCGTGCCGCTGTTGTTCTCCAGCCATATTTCGTAGTCCTCGCCTTTGCGCAGCGGAACGATCAGATCATTTCCCTGGAAGAGGCCTTGACGCTCTTTGCCCTGGACGACAATTCTTGCTTTGAAGGGGCACTTGGGATCCTGCATTGGATGTGGGCCTTCGGATCGCTTGTCGAGCGTGGCGATTGCCTGACTCGAAACCGGAATAATGGGCAGCGATGAACTGCGGGGTTGCTGCGGCTTGAGATCCTGAGGTTCAACGACCACGCTGCGGCCTTGCATTGCCCATTCGTCCGTATTAAGCCTGGCCTTCCCAGCGGTCCACGCCAACAGTGACCCATCGCTTGCGTTGAACAATTGGCAGCGAAGGTTAACGACATCGCGATTTCGACTGATCAATGAGCCGACAACGACGGCCGACAGCGCGGCGGCATCGTTGGCCAGCTTGGTAATCGCAGCGGGGTTCCCCAGGTCGGCAACCTGAAACTTCTGGCGGCTTACCGCCTGTTGGAACGTGCGACCTGAGACAACGGCGAACTTGTTTCCAGGTGCTTTCTCGATGAGCTGGTTTTCGATAATGGTCGCACAGTCTTTGCCTAGCCCGCCATATTCTCCTCCCAGCAACTCGCCCACTTTCGTATCGCTGGTGAACTCGCCGAGCACGCCCAACTTTGCCAACCGTCGATGGTTCATGGCATCTGCCAACTGTTCGGCCATGTCGCTTAACACCTGCTTGAGCGGCTGCGGCTGCAACCTTGCCACGATCGGGACGCCGAGCACGCCGGGGCGATATATGCGCACCGGCGTCTGCGGGTGCCTAAGCCGGTCGGCGGCGGTCCGGGTGACGTTGTCCGAAACATAGTTGAATAGCTCGTCAATAGTGATATCACCGTCGCCGTCCGTGTCCGCGTGGCCTTTCAGTCCTTGATTGAGCCAGTAGCTGAACAGCGACTGTTGTTTCTCGGCCCAAATCTGGCTTCCTTCATCGGCGGTCGAACTGGCCAGCGTGGCGACCTTGTCCAACTCGGCCAACGACCGCTGCAGGTCCGCCGAATCGAGTGGGCGCTCGGCTTCTCCCTTGTCCGTGCCCGCATGGCAGGCGTCCATGATCATGAGCTTGACGGTCGCGGGGCACTGGGCAACCTTCTCGCGCAACCATTCCAGACTAATGCCCGTGGCCGACTTGTTCTGCGGGTCGTAATCCAAAGGCGCCAGGTACAAGCGGCCGTCGGAATCACGGAAGCCGTGGCCTGAAAAGTAGAGGAACAACGTGTCGTTCGCGGCGACTTTTTTCAGCCACTGTGAGACTTCGTCCTCGATGTTCTTCTTCAAGCTCGGTTTGGGTGTGTTGTCGTTGATCTCCAACACGCACTCGCGGGGATATCCACACCACGACTTCAATGTCGACGACAAGTTGTGGACGTCGTTTGCGATGTACTGCAGCCGGCTGACGTGCTGATACTTCTCGCAGCCGATGAGCACGGCCCACTGCCGCCCCTTCAAGGCTTGTTGATTCTGGGCATTCGCGCCATGGCTCGCGGCGAAACCAAGAACCACGACGATTCCGGCGAACAGAATTGCAGGGTTCGTGCTTCGAGACTTGAAGTTTCGCATCGGTACACCTGGTCTGCCGAGAAAAGAGCTTTTGTTGATATTGATGACCGCCTGAAGTCGCTACGAATCCCGATTGCGCTGGCCAGCACATTCAGCAGCCATGACACCCCCTACAGGTCTGGAATGACTTTACAAGCTGCCTGGGTCCCTGTCAACAATCGAGCGGGTCGTGGCCGATTTTATCCTGGGAGTCCATGCTAACGCACGCGCCGGTGAGGGAACCCACTCGCGCTTCGGATTAGCATGGGTCCCAGCGATGGCCGGCTCAGCGGGAGGGATCCGTGCCGCCAGCCGGATGCGAGCCCGATCGCGAATACCACTCCAAAAACGCCCGCACTTCTCGCAGTTCAACCGCGACGCTTACCAATCGTTCGGTCTTAGAGCCTGCCCTATGAACTCCAACCAGTTCTCCATCGTCGTTGACCACCGGACTTCCACTGTCGCCAGGATTCGTGGGCAAATCACCCTCGAGCACGGAGTGCTTAGCATCAGGACTGTAGTAGACGTTGCGCACGACTCCTCGAGTGTATCGCCACAGACAACCCCGTCCAACGCCGGAGTTGCCAACGATATGGACGTTTTCCCCTGAGTCGACCGGATCGGCGGCCAATGCCAGAGCCTGTGCTTCGATCGGAAGCCGAGTCAGCTGCACGAGGGCGAGATCTTTGTCCTTGTAACGAGCGACGATTCGCCCCGTCATGGCGATGCCGGCCTCTTTAAGTGTCTGCAGATTCTTGGTATAGACCTGCGGATCGGTAACCAGTTCGCCGTGCTCGTCATACGCGGTGAAGTACACTTGCACTTCCGTCGCGCTGCCGACAACGTGATCGTTGGTCAGCACCAGGCGATTGTCCAAATCGACGAGAACTGCGCTCCCGGTGGCCTTCTCTTGAGTGTTGACGATCCAGGCCGTGGAACGCAATACATGCTGATAGAGGAGCGGGTCTGCCTGGGCGGAGCACGCCATTGAGACGAACATGGTGGCCAGGACAAACACGCGACCGATAACGTTGCTAGTGTTCATAGTGAAGTCTCTCCCATCTTGCGTTGTAAGGTTGGGTGTACAAGCCATCCGCGATCGTTCGCGAACTTGGCCGTGGTTTGCTTTCAATAACTAGACGGTTCGTCGTGCAATGATTGCGCTGAAAAGTCACGATTCATCAAAGGAATCGTTGTCATTCAGGGGAGCAAGGGCGAGCGTCACGCGTCGAGCAGCAGCACGGGTTCCCGTGGAGAGATTCGCGCGCGCGGATGCCGAGCTTGCGCGCTTGCTCAAAGGAATGACCGCCATGCGGCCTGGCCCTCGGGGGGCCGAGGGATTCGCCGCAGGCGGCCGATGTTTGACCGCTTCGCGATTCGTCGCTAGCACGCTGCGACGAAGAAGGGAAGGTTTTGTGACTTCCTTTCCCGCGACAGAGCAACCTGCTAGCGCACGAGTTCGGGTTCGGACGTCGCCGAGACGCTGCGCCTAGCCCGCGTTTCGAACTCGCTGACTTGGGCTTCCACGTTCTCTTGGGTCGCAATCCATTTAAGCAGTTTGTCGAGCTCTTCCGCCGGCCTGGCCTCCTGGAATTGCCTCGTGATCTCCGGCAGGGGGTGCGCCGAAGCAAAGACCTCGAGCCGCTCGTTCCCAAATGGCTTCACGACACCGAATCGAAGGCGACTGTCGCGTCCGGGAACCGTTCGGTCTTGTCCGGCGTTCACGAGGTTGTTCGGCTCTGCAGCATTGGGAAACAGCAGGAACGAATCGCCAGTGGCGTCTTGATAGATCACGTACACATAGACAGCGACGGCTCCTATGGCGCGGACTTGCAAGTTCAGCACGTCGCCTTCACCCAGATACCGCTGATCCTGGCCGCCGCGGACGCTGTGCTTGACTTCGATCAAGCGCGCCACGGGGTCGACTCGCTCTTGTGCCAAGCACGATAGAGAGGTGGCCAGGAACGTGGGCAGCGATAGCAGCATGGACAACACAAACGTGAAGGTTGCCGATTTCATGATCGCTCTCCTGAGTATGGGGATTGCATGAGGTCCTTAGAGGCGCCGCGATGCATGGTGGCGGCAACGTTCTGAAACTAGGACAAAGTCGAAGGCAAAACTTGCGCGCAGATCTTCGCTTTGTTGCGTGCAGAGCAAAAAAACGACCAGGGTCCGCAGCGAGCGGGCCCTGGTCGTCACAGGTGGCGACGAGCTGTCGGCTGGCAGTCTAGTTGCTGCCGACGGGATGGAACACAGCACCACTGAGGTTCGGAGACGGTCCCTGTTGGGCCGTTGATGCCGCTGGGGCCGGCTCTTCGTGCTCGAACACGTCGGGCGGGTTGATCACTCGCACCATCCGGCTCAGGCCCATGACGCCATCGGGCCGCGTGATGCGAAGCTCGGCATCGGCTCCCGATGCTGTGATGCCTATGTTCGGCAGCTCAAACTCCACCGCGTTGGGCGCCCAACTGCGGATCGTGCAACTGTGCGAGGTGCTGCCGATGTACAGGACGACATCTCCGGCCTTCTCGCCCAGATAGTTGACCTTCACCGTGTAGATCCGGCCAGCAGTCAAATCCGGGCTCCTAGGAGCCGACGGGGTCCGGAGCGCAGGAGTCCGGCTAAAGCTCGCCGGCATCGTCGGTGGCGACGCAGGTCGCTGGTACACCGTGTTGTCGTTGGGAGACAAGTTAGACTGGCTCGGGGGCAACGTCGTCGGAGGCGCAACGCTCGCGGGTGGTTGCGGCACGTACCGGCGGCAACTTTGCAGCGTGTATACCGAGTCGCCTTCAGCTTGAGCTGACGGCATCGTGATCGCAAGAGTGCTCAGGGCGGTGGCAATCATCAAAACACGTTTCATCTCGATCTCCTTGATGGTCAAAGGCTAGGTTTGCAAAGTGAAGTCGGATCATTACATCTGAAGCTCGAATTGTGCTGAACATTTCACTGACAGATTTGCCGATTCTTACCCTCCCTTCTGCGACGATTCGCGGCTGATTGGCACCGACTTTCGAGCCGGCGATTTGGGGCCTCGATGGAAGGGTTCCGGATGACGATTTGGGGCGTTGTTTGCGTCCCGGAGTGCCCTTCGTTCACTAGCAAGACCCCGGAATGGCCGTCCGTTGCGCGCCCATTTCAAAAAAAAATTGCCGCCGCGGTCGGTATGGCGGATGACCCCGGCTTTTTGCGGCAAATACCGCCAGTTTCCTTAGCCCAGCGTCCCCCCAAGGCCGGG
>CAZUPX010000127.1:0-3063 GCA_964622155.1 uncultured Planctomycetaceae bacterium
CGGCTGCCTCAAGGTGCGTGACCTTGATGCCCGGCTCGTACAGCAGAATCTCCTGCGCGTCGCCCAGCCGATCACCGTTGAACTGGACCTCGACCTCCGTGCCGCGCTGCGCGCCATAGGGCGTCATCCCGCC
The DNA here is from genome assembly GCA_964622155.1 of uncultured Planctomycetaceae bacterium. Lineage (GTDB taxonomy): Bacteria > Planctomycetota > Planctomycetia > Pirellulales > PALSA-1355 > CAZUPX01. The sequence goes on from CAZUPX010000127.1 coordinate 134, forward strand.
CAGCGCCGGCACCGCGGCATTGAGCGTCGATGCCGCGGATGCGGTCAGGATCAGAGCCAGTACGCAGGCGATTGTGTGATGCGTGAGTCGTGGAGCAATCATTCCTAGGGCCTCGACAAGTTGTTCCAATCGTCATGCAGCTCTGGCGGTATGCCAGTACCACTCACGCCGGCTCTCAAGCAAGCAGTTCTTTGCGCACCTTGCCGCCGTCCACGATTTCGATGGGCCGGTTGCCCGGCGCCATCAATTCCTTGTCGGCGATGATGCCCATTTGATAGAAGAGGGTCGTTGCCAGATCGGTCGGACCGATTTCATCTTTTTCCGGCTCGCTGGCCACCGCATTCGAAGAGCCGAAGATCGAACCCGGCTTCGTTCCACCACCGGCCAACACGACGCTGAACACTTTGGGCCAGTGATCACGACCCGCGGTGCCGTTGATCTTGGGCGTGCGGCCAAACTCGCTGGAGACCATGACCAGGGTCTCCTTCAACAGACCCGTGCGATCCAGGTCGCGGATCAGGGCGGCAAACGCCTGATCGAACGCGGGCATGCTGCCACGCATGCCTGCCGTGATATTCACGTGCATGTCCCAGCCGCCATAGGTCAGCGATACAAACCGCACTCCGGCGGCTACCAGCCGGCGGGCCATCAGCATTCGCTGCCCGGCCTCGTGGCGACCATATTCGTTGCGAATCGCTTCCGGCTCGGCCGCGATGTTGAACGCTTCGCGAGCCTGCTGCGAGCTGATCAAGCTGTAGGCGCGATCATAAAACGTGTTCATGGCCGAAAGCGTGTCGGCCTTTTCCTTCTTGGCGAAGTAATCGTTGACCGCTTCCAAAGCCGTGCGGCGACGCTCGAAACGGGCCATGTCGATCCCGCCCGGCAGGTTCAGATCGCGGACCGTAAAGTTCGCGGTGGCCGGATCCGAACCCAGGCTGAACGGACCGAATGACGAGCTCAGATAACCGGTGCCGGCGAACTCGTTCGGCTGGCCCGGAATGCAAACGTACGGTGGCAGGTTATTGCGCGGACCGTACTCGTGGCTGATCACGCTCCCCATACTGGGATACACCAGTGCCGGGCTGGGTTTTGAGCCGGTGAACATATTGTGCGTGCCCCGTTCGTGAGCCGCTTCGCCATGCGACATCGAACGGATGACGGTGATCTTGTCGGCAATCTGCGCGGTTTGCGGCAAGGTCTCGGAGAACACTTCCCCGGGGATCTTGGTAGGGATTGATCCCAATTCACCGCGATACTCGATCGGGGCGTAAGGTTTGGGGTCAAACGTTTCCTGGTGTGCGATGCCGCCGGGCAGGAAGATGTGGATGACGCTCTTGGCCTTGGCTTCGATGAAGTCGTAGTTTTTTTGCTCCGCGCGAGCCTGTTGGATTCGGAACAGGTCGGCCAGCGTCAGCCCCAATCCGGTCAGGGCCCCTACCGCCAAGAAACCGCGGCGTGTGGTGGGTTGCGGGCGCAAGCTCATACGAATCTCCCAAGATGCTAGAGGGTCAAAAAGTCGTGTTAGTCAACTCGCAGTTACGGCTGCATTCCTGATGCCGTACCTGTCAAAATCGATTACTGGCGGGATGGCACGTCGTCGGCGTGTTGGCGAGACCTGCAGGACTGCCTCGCAAGCAATCCCACCGGCGTACTAGCGGTCGGTTTGATCCTAACGAACCGGGATCCGATTGTCAAATATGAGCCGACGTTGATGGGTGGGGTGTTGTCCTGCCCGAACGGACTGTTGTGTACGTGCACGAGACTCGGTCGGAGGGCCGCAGGCTGCAGGCCCCAGGACGACAATCCGACACCAGCCCGATGCGCGACGACATTGTGCAAGTCGTGTCGGAGTATGCCGAGGGCTCTCGGAATCGAATCGGGTTTTACCAACGCCAAAGGCGTGCAACAATGTTAGCACAGGGCAACGCCCTGTGGCCCGTGGACATCAAAATGCATCCAGCCCTGTCAGGGCGACACTTCCCGAGCCGGTGTCGCCCTTACAGGGCTGCACGTGTTGCACGGTCCATGTTTCGCCAGGGCGGTGCCCTGGGCTATTGTGTTCAACGCCTTCGGCGTTGCCACAGGCAATTCGTTGCCAACACATGCATCATGGCGGCGAGCGAGGGACAGAATTACCGCGGACCCTCGCTCGCCAACGTTGTGCAAGTGATAGCGACTTGGCCGCCGTGTCCGATTGCAGCCGCAACGCTGCGACCTGTCATAGCCAGGGGCATCGCCCCTGGGACCGACGATACACGTGCGCTTCAAGCCCCAACGGGGCGACCTGAGAGCGCCCCGTTGGGGCTTTGAAATTGGTTTCAGGGGACACCGAGTCCAGGGGCGATGCCCCTGGCTATTACAGGTTGGGCCTTTGGCCCACAATAACTCGCGCACGCGTCTGCCTGCACTTGCATAACGTTGTCGCGCTTTGGGCTAGTGTACCAGAAGGCCGCCGGGCCGCCGCATCGGCCCAAGGCAGCTCTGGAATTCGACCGGGGGACTCATGGACGGCGCTTTCCGCATGGATTCTTGGCTCTCAAGTGCCTCCTGCAGCCTACGGCCTACCGCCTACAGCCTGTTTCCAACGAAAAAGGCTGGACGTTTCGGGCCCCTTCGGCGACAATCAAGTGCGGGCGAGGGCAAGAAGGCACGAGAACTAAAGAGGAGGGAACAGCGATGGCTGCTCCAGGCAAAGCACGCGGTTTTACGCTCGTTGAACTGCTGGTCGTGATTACGATCATCGGCATGTTGATGGCCCTGTTGCTCCCCGCCATCCAATCCGCCCGCGAAGCCGGACGACGGAATACGTGCGCCAATAATATGCGCAATAACGGCTTCGCTGTGATGCAAAACGCGGAAAGCCGCAAGGCGTTTCCGGGGTATTCTTCATCAATCTCAAAGACGATCAGCGGAACGCAATATACATATCG
>CAZUPX010000128.1:0-4425 GCA_964622155.1 uncultured Planctomycetaceae bacterium
TCCGCGTCATCGTGCAAATCGCGCAAACCCGAGGGTCCGCCGCGAAACTACAATTGTACGAGTCCATCGAGTCCATCGCTGGCGAGCGATTTCCAGCCGCCCGGGCCGCGGGCGTGGAGATCTTGCTCACCTACTCGGTACAGAGCCTGCAAACCGACCAGTGGTCGACGTTCGCATTGTCGGTGGCCGTGAACATCCTCATGATGTGGGCCGCGTTTCGCGATTGGCGGGTGGCGCTGATCTCGCTCGTGCCCAATGCCGTGCCGATCCTGATGGTGGTAGGCGTGATGGGTTTGGCCGGACTCAAGATGAACATGGCCACCGCCATGCTGGCCAGCGTCTCGATGGGCATGTCGATCGATTTCAGCATTCACTACTTGTACCGTTACCGCCGCGAACGGCAGGCCGGCAAGTCCGTCAGCAGCTCCCTGCGCGACGCCCAGGGGAGCGTGGGCCTGGCCATGGTGCTTTCGAACGTGGCACTGATGGCGGGATTCTTGACGTTGATTCTCTCGGCATTCGTGCCCACCATGCAATTCGGCATCCTGATCAGCATCGCCATGCTCGGCGGGTTGCTCGGCAACCTGACCACGCTCCCGCTATTGCTGCGGCTGCTGAAGCGCTGAGTCGCACACAGAGAGCGTCCACATGGCGGATCAGCCGGGAGAGTTGAAGGGCGACTCATCGAAGGCAAGCCGAATGACGTGTCCCACGTGCGGCATGGATCTTGTTTCGAGGCACACGGCTCGCGGTCTGATGTTCGTGTGTCCCAAGTGCGGGGGCCGGGCCGTGGCCGTCTCGGTCTTGCGGCGGGCCTTGGGGCAACAATTCATCCGGCGGTTGTGGTCGCAGGCCAAGACAATTGACCACGGCGCCGGTAAGAAATGCCCAGCCTGCTCTCGAGCCATGTGCGATGTCGTGGCCGGCGCCGACCAGGGTGGCGTGCATCTCGACGTGTGCACGCGCTGCCCGCTGGTGTGGTTCGATCCTCACGAGTTCAACCAGCCCCCTGTCGCACAAAGGTCAGAGCGCGACGCGCTTTCTCTCGAGGCTCGCGAGGCGATCGCCATGGCGCAACTGAAGCTCGACGAGCGGCTCCGCAGGGGACCGGACTTTTTCGGCGAGGATGCGCCGAAGGAATCCTGGAAATGGATCCCCGGCTACTTCGGCCTGCCCGTCGAGGAAGACCCCGGCTTTGCGACCGCGCCGCTTGTGACCTGGGGACTGGCGGCGATTTTGGTGCTGACGTTTGCTTTCACCTGGTCCGATCTCGACGTGGTCGTACGCGACTACGGCCTTGTCCCCGCTGAGCCGTGGAGACACGGCGGACTGACGTGGCTTACCAGTTTCTTTATCCATGGCGGCTTGATGCACATGGCCATCAACGTTTACTTCCTGTTGTTGTGCGGTGACAACGTGGAAGACGATCTGGGACACGTGCGATTCGCGAGGGTCATCCTGTTGGCCGCGCTTGTCGGCGACGCCGCGCACATCGCGTTCGACTCACGGCCCGATCTGCCATGCGTCGGAGCCAGTGGCGGTATCGCGGCGGTGTTGACCTACTACGCGATGCGGTTCCCGCGAGTTCGGGTGAGTATGCTGGTGCGCTTCTTGGTCATTCCGATCGGATGGTACTACGTGCCCGCGTACTTTGCACTGCTAGGCTGGCTGGCACTGCAAATCATGACTGCATTTCTCCAGACCCAAGGTGTGGGCTACGCCTCGGGTCTCGCCCTTTTTGGCGGCGCGAGCGTGGGAGTCGCCGCGTGGGCATGGCGACGGCTGAGCGACCCTGCGACGCAGGCCGATTGAAATCTGGGGAGTCGACCTCAGCCGACCCCGTACGGCACACCATCGACATGAACGTGATATTCCGGAGCCAACGAAGTGGCCCAGAAAGATCCTCGCGTCGACGCTTACATCGCTCGCTCGGCGGAGATTGCCAGGCCGGTCTTGATGCACATTCGCCGATTGGTCCACGGCGCGTGCCCCGAGGTGCGAGGAGACGATCAAGTGGGGCTTCCAACACTTCATGCAAGAAGGCATTTTGTGCAGCATGGCTGCGTTCAAGCGGCACTGATCGGGCCAGGTTGCTATCACGATTCGTGTTGTGTAGGCAAAGTTTGCCGCCTGTCGTGAGTGTGGCGTTGACCGCTAGCGAACCACCAGCAAGATCTTGCGCCCGCAAGGTCTGCCGGGTCTTCCTAACCTCGTGGTGACGGCTGTCGACGCCGAACAGTCACGGTATGCGTGTCCGATTTGCCGATACGTTTGAATGGCTCCGCACGGATGCGCGCCCTCGTTCGCCACATCTCTTTGCTCACGCTTCCACAGGTTGCTAACGGGACGATGGATCGACCCCGAAATCGTCGTCTGAGCGCGGCAGTGCCGCGGCTGATGCTGCTGGCCGGCCTTGTGTCGGTTGCGCTGATTCAAACGCGCGCCGCCCGCGCGCAGCAGCCTCCAACGTTCAACACCGGCGCCACTTCGCCCGCGAGCAACTTTACGGCGTCCGATTTCACGACCCAATCCGCCGACCCAAAGAATGTCTACCCCGAGGTGCCACCCGACCCGGCGGGTGTACCGGCTACCTACTCGGGCAATTTCGGGGTCGAGCAACCTTGGAGCTGGCAAGGGCTGCCCGACGGGCTGATGTACCGCTCGTACCTGGCGGGCGTGAAGGAGCCGCGGCTGGGCGTTGTGATGGCCAACGCTCCGGGCTTCGGCAACATTTGGGACGTGGCATTGGGGGGACGCGTCGGCCTCTTGCGCTATGGCACGACCGACGCCTATCGGCCCGAGGGTTGGCAACTCGACTTCGCCGGCGTGGCGCTGCCGCGGCTGCAGCCTCTCGAGCCCAGCTCGCCGCTGGTGTCGACCGACTTCGCCGTCAGCGTGCCGATCACGTACGCCCAGGGCCCGTGGCAATTTAAGACCGGCTACGCGCACGTCAGTGCTCACCTTGGCGACGAGTACATGCAGCTTCATCCAACCGTCACGCGCGTCAACTACGTGCGTGACGCGATCATGTGCGGCCTGGGCTATTACTGGACCGACGACTTGCGTCTGTATGCTGAAGTGGACTACGCGGTCGGAATCAACGGCGGCGCGCTTCCTTGGGATTTTCAAATGGGAGTCGATTACAGTCCGGCCGTGCGAGGCAGTGCACCCTTCGTAGCCGTCTATGGTGATGTGCGGCCGGAAGTCGACGGCGGTTACTTTGTGGTTCAAACCGGCTGGCAGTGCCGCGGCGGCATGGCAATGCACACGTACCGCGTGGGCGTCGAGTATCTCAACGGCAAGAGCCCGCAATTCGAGTTCTTCCGCCAGTTCGAACACCACGTCGGTCTCGGCATGTGGTACGACTATTAATCAAGATGGCCGAGGGCTTCATGCGCGGCCCGCGAGGTGGTGCCGGCGGTGCCGATCGCCCGCAGCGCGGTCGCCAGCAGCCCGGCAATCAATAAGCAACCTCAGGCCTTTCTTTACTGCCGTTGATCCGGCGACTCCCACGGATACTCCATGTGCCGCGCGGTGGCTGCCGCGTGGTCGCGACCCAACAGGCGCTCAACGACGTGCAGCGACATGTCGATGCCGGCGGCGATGCCGGCCGACGTGATCACGCGGCCGTTGTCGACGTAGCGCACGTCATCGCGGACCGACGCCTGCGGAGCCAGCTCGCGCAGCAGGTCGAACGCGCCGCGGTGCGTCGTGATCGACAGCCCATCGAGCAGCCCGGCCTTGGCCAGCAGCAGCGCCCCGGTGCACACGGACAGGACCAACTCGGCTTGTGCCGCGCGATCCTTAATCCAGCCGATCATCTCGACATCATGAATCAATGGCCTGGTCCCCTGCCCTCCTGTAACCAGCAGCACGTCGATCGCCGGCGATTCAGCCAGCGTCGTGTGTGGATTGACGCTCAGGCCTCCGTGCGCCGAGATCGGCTCGCGAGTCCTGGCGACGGTGAACACTTCGAACGGTTTTTCGCTGGAAACGGTTGTCGCACGAGCCGCCGCGACCGAGAACACTTCGAACGGCCCGCAGAAGTCGAGCACCTCGACGTCGTCAAAGATCAGAATGCCAACAGTTCGCGTCATGCCGTGGTCACTGGTCTTTTTTCCCTGTCCGGCTGTGCCCTGTCCGCTGTTCCCTGTACCCTTCCTCAATCATCGTCATCCTTTTCCGCCTCGGCCAGCACGGCCCAAGCCGGGTAGGTGTCGTCGCGGCCGCGAACGCTGTGCCACAGGATGCGGTTGAGCGTGTCTTCGTCGGCCTCGTCGACGTCATCCAGCGGCAAGTCCATCGAGACCTTGGCCCAATGCAACTGCCGAGCATCGCGGATGGCCGGCATGTCGGGATTGAGCTGGTCCAACGGGATATTGTTGGAGACGGCTGCATAAGGCGCCAGGTTCGGCTCTTCGGTGA
>CAZUPX010000129.1:0-3848 GCA_964622155.1 uncultured Planctomycetaceae bacterium
GCGATCGTTCGTCGCGACGAGAGGCTGGGAGCCTGCCGGGGTTCCGTTGTGCAAAGTTTGCAAATAGGCCGACAAATGCCCCAACTCGTCCGAGTTCAGTGCGAACACCGGCATGCGATGGTCACGATTCATCGTGGCCGGGTCGGTCAACCAGTGGGCGAAGAAACCGGCGGGACGCTTCTCGGCCACCGTCGACAGGTCGCCGCCGCCAAACAGACCGTCGTCGCCAAGCGGGCCAGCGCGATGACACGCCAGGCAACCAACGGTGCGGAACAGCCGCTCGCCGCTGGCTGCGTTGGGTGGCTGCGGTTTGGCAGCCTCGGCGAGCTTGTCTTTCGTCGGCTTCTTATCGGACGCGGCGACCGCCGATGCAGCGGCCGGTTTGGCAGCGGGTGGCGGAGTCTGTTCGGACTGGGCGAGCAAGTGGTCAGTGATCGCTTCGGCGTCCATGCGGTCCAGTCCAAAGTGCGGCATCCTGCGATCTCGACGCCGCTCGGACCCAATCAGCCAACTCACGATCCACTCGCGCGAGATGTTGCCCGCCAGGCGATCGAGTGCCGGCGCCTGCAGCCGCTCGGGCTCGCCGGGAATCACATGGCAGCCGGCGCAGCGAAGTGCGCGGACGAGCATCCGTCCTTCGTCGAAATCGTGCGAGGGAGTTTTCGCCGACTCGTGAAATAGCCAGCGAGCCGAGAGCGGCTCAAGTTGAAACCGCGGACCCTCCCAGAACAGCGCGAGTCGACCAGGTTCGTCGCCGCGCGTGAAGCGCACGACGAGCGGATGATAGCCGAACTCGAGCTCGATCGGCTGACCGTCAAGCCAGGCCGGCTCGGCGGCCGAGGCCTCAACAAGCAGCTTGCCAGCCAACTCGAGCCGCACAGCCCCGACGGCAAAAACGCGCAGTGTGTGAACACCCGGCGTCTGCACCAGCACCTGGCCGCTGAATGTGACCTCGAACGCGCCACGCGGCACGCGTCGATCGGGCGACGCCTCGGCCCAGGCGAAGGCGAACTCGTCTTCGAGCCGCGTGTGCTGAACTCCGTCCGAGCCCTTGTAAACCGCAATCAGGCCGGGCTGATACGGATTGGCTTCATCATCGGTCGAGCCGGTGGTCTCACCAGGCGGCTCGGCCGAAAAGGCCCGGCGGTGCGCAGCCGGTGGCAAAGTCAGCCAGATGCAAACGAAAACTGCCGCACGCCACCCGCGCGCGTGGGCGACACACCACGCTGGCGTGATACGGCCCATCAGCGGAGTCCTTCGGCCAACGCCGCCGACAGCGTGGTTGGACACCAGTAGCGCTCGACGTGCCGCACGACCAGTTCGGTGCCCTGCTCGTGGTCGACCATGGGCCTAAGGCGCGGATTGTACATTGTGTCGGTCAAGTCGCGGACCAACAGCGTGTTGAATCCTAATCGCGTCATCTGGCGGATGCCGAACGAGCGACCAAGGACGCACATGTTGGTGTGTACGCCCATATAAATGATGTTGTCGACCTTTTCGGCAACCAGGTAGTTGTAGATCTCTTTGCCGTTGTCGGAAATCAGGTCGCGGTGGTCGATCGCGATGGCCGGGTGTTGGCGGCTCCAGGCTTTGAAGTTGACATTCTTGCAAGGGGGCAGGCAGTCGCAGCCGCCGTCCGAATCGTCGATCGGCAACGAGCCCTCGCGCTTGCGGTCCAGCCCGCAGCCCGACTCGATCGGAAACGGCGGCGTGGCTACTGCGACTTCCAACGCCCGACAGCGCGCCGGATGGTCGCGATAGAATTCGAGCGTGTCGGACGGAGCATGAATGATCCGCACGCCGCGCGCTCGCGCCTGATCGATCAAGGGAGCCATCTTGCGAGCCAGCGCGTCGCAGCGGCGCGTGGCGCTAATACACCAGTGCTTGTCCCACACGTCGCAAATCAAGATGGCCGACTTGGCCGGCATTAGCTCGCGCGACGCAGTCTTCTGATCAACCGAGTCGCCACCCTCGGCAACGGGCGCCTGCCAACGCACGTCGAGGCGAATCGCCGCCGGGCGAGCCGGCCACTCGTCCGCTGCCGCGATGTTCGTCGCGGCAACCAGCGTCAGGGCCAGAAAGGACGCGACAACCGAACTGGACGCAAGCGATTGACGCACGTGAGTATCCTCCTGGTCCAACCAAAAACCTTCTACTTTGCCGCAGGTGGCTTCGCCAGGTACGCAAACAGGTCAGCAATCTCCTCGAGCGACAGCGTATTGAAGGCCCCCTCGGGCATGGCCGACTGCTTGCTCGGCACGATCGAGTCGATCTCGGCTTTGGGGATCGCTACCTTCTCCGTGTTTGCTTGCAATACCACGACACCGTCGCCGGTCGGGCCGACCATGCCGGTGTAGGTCTTGCCGTCGGTGGTCACCACTGTCTTGGCGGCAAACTGGTCGCTGATCACCTGCGAAGGGAAGACCACGGACTCCAGAATTTCTTTCCGCTGGAAGCGGCTGCTTACATTCGACAGGTCCGGCCCGATGCCTTCGCCCCGACTGCCGTAGCGATGGCACTTGACGCACTGAGCCTTGTCGAAGACGGTCGTGCCACGTTCGATGTTGCCGTGCAGGCCCGAATCGCTGGACAGGAAGTCGAGCAACTGAGCGTAGGTCCACTTGTTGCCGGCGACCTCAACGCTCAGTACCGGTTCGGGTTGATCGGGATATTTTTCGACGAACCACTTTTGCCACGCGCCCACCGCCTCGTTCCACGGCGTGCGCGGCTCGGCCGGCCGCGCGCCGGTCCAATGCGTCAGCAGCACAGCCGCCTCGCGACCACCTTGATCTTTGAGCGTCAGCCCCATCATGATCACTTGCCGCAGGTCTTGCGGTTTGTCATCCTTTTCCTTGAATTTGGCCAGGGCTCGCAGCACGTCGCGGGCGGTCGATCCTTCGACGACACTCAGCGAACGAATCAGCAGTGGCCAGTCAGCTTCGCGTCGCGCTTTTGCGCCGGCAAAGGTCGCCAACGCCTGGGCCACGTCTTGACGGCGGTCGGGTGACGATTCGAAAATTTCATGCAAGTAGGACAGTCCTGACTCGTCTCCGTGCCCCAGCGCCGTCAAGGCCGCTCGGGCCAGCTCGCGTGCCGCTGGCGATCGATCGGTCGCCAACTCGCGGTCGAGCGTCACCAATGTCGCCACATGCTCGCTCGACAGGTTGCCGGACAGATTCTGCACAACGCCCAGCGCTGCGCTCGGGTTCTTGGCGCCCTTTTGAATGCTGGCCAACTGCTCGGCGGCAGGCATGTTTTTCAACACGTCGTTGGCGGCGTTAGTCAAATAGCCCTTGTAGCTGTTGCCCCCCTCGAGCAAGCGCGCGGTGCCAAAAAAGTCGAACAGCTCGCCGCGCAGCTCGGGCGTCCATCCAACGGTCAAGAATCGCGCAAGCATTGCCGCTTGAATCCGCTCTTCAAGCGGCGCCTTCGTCTGAAGATACTGCACCAGCTTTGGCGCCAGCGCAGGGTCTTGCAGCATGACCAGTAACCGGCACAGCTCGCGGTTGGCACGCCAGTCGCGCGCGGGATAGAGAGCCGATAGTTGACCGCGCAGCCCGCTGAGTGCATCGCCCTGGAACTTGCATTGGTGTACGGCCAGCTCGATCACGCGCAGCAGTCCCACCAGGTCATCATCGCCGAGGTCTTTGTTCAGCCACTTGCCCGACTGTTCGAGGATCTTCGCGCAGATCCCTTGCTCGGCACCTATGGTTACCAGGCCTACCGATCCCAAGATGAAGGCCCTTGCATCGCTTGAAGTCAGAACACTTGCTTGCCAGCGATCGGCCGGCAGCGCTTCGAGCCCCCGCAGTCCCGCCCAGGCCACGAACGGATGACGCTCGGTCGTG
>CAZUPX010000130.1:0-2432 GCA_964622155.1 uncultured Planctomycetaceae bacterium
CCCAGGCCGGCGGCCAGGTGCTGCACCGACGAATTCGCGCTCAAGAAGCCGCCCCGTCGTTCGGGGGCGACGCTGGAGGTGACCATCGCCATCGCCGGAATCATACGGCCCGAATTGACAATCATCATGACCGCCAGTACGGCAACAGCGAGCACTTCTTGTTCCGGCGGCAAGTTGGTCACCGCCACCATGACCGCGGCCGACGCCGGCGCCAGGATGCGGAACGTCAGTAGCTTGCCATATCGATCCGCCAGATGGCCGATCAAAGGCGCGGTGAAGAGCGTCAGTGCTCCGCCGACGATAAAGACCAGCGGCAGGCGCTGCTCGCTCATGCCCACGTTGGCAACCAAATAGGGACTGACAAACGGTGAGACGAGAAAGCCGCCGAGCATAAGTGCCGCAATCAGGGCAAATGCGTTCAAGTGATCAGGCTGGCGAAAGGTATCGACTAGCGAGGCCAACGGGTGGACCGACGCCGCACTGGCGATGTGACCGCGCAGCGGCGGCAGGGCCACGGCGGCCAGCGCCAAGACCGGGCAGCCCAGGGCTGCCAGCAACAAAAACGGGATGTGCCAGCCGAATTGCGTTCCCAAGTAAATTCCTAACGGCACTCCGGCAATCGAAGCCAGGGCGAAAGCCGACATCAACGCGCCCGTGGCACGACCGCGGCGCTCTTCGGGAAACACGTCGCCGATGATTGCCATTGCCATGCCGCCCAGAATCCCGCCGAACGCGCCAGTTGCCAATCGTGCCGCGACCAGCGTTACGTAACTCGGCGCCAGGCCGCACAACAGCGTTCCGACCAGGAAGCCCGTGTACAGAACGAGAAACGCGCTCTTGCGTCCGAATCGGTCGACCAGCGCCGAGGCGACAAGCCCAGAAATTCCGGCCGCGAACGTGTACGACGAGACGACCAAACCGAACTGCGCCGGCGTGATGTCCATGATCCGCATCAATTGCGGACCCAGGGGCATGATGACCATGAAGTCGACGATGCTGGTGAACTGCACGGCCGACAGGCTTACGAGCACGATCCGTTCGCGAAGCCGCTGCGCCCGCTCCAGATTCGCCAGATCGCCGCTTGGATTCATTACTTTCTCCCGCCGCCATCTGTCGAACTGCGTTTGACGCTTCGCCCTGCAAGACACCAGCGGAGAGCCGGCGGTTCGCCGTACCGCGGCTCCCCCAATGTTCTGGCAAAATCGGTCGCCGTCCGACAGGCCAAATGGCGATTCGGCCGAATTGACGCCAAATTCCAATAATCGCGCCCACACGTCTGGCCCGGGCACCCATACTTTCGGCGCTGGCCAGCGCTCACTACACTAATAAAATGTCGAGGTTTGGATCTCGGGCGCACGCTCCAGTTGAGAAATCAAGGTCCGTGGCGCCTCGCGCTTTTTTGGAGTCGACTCTGATGACACGCAAGTTGCCATCGCCGTGGGTGATTGTTGCTTGGACAGTGCTTGCCACGCTCGATGTAAGCTGGACCCTGGCCGCCCAGCCCGAGGTCGTCTCGGTTATGAAAATCTGGGACCAGGGCAAGCACAACGCATTTACCGATCTGGTGCGCTTGCACGACGCCTGGTACTGCGCCTTTCGCGAGGCGGCCGCGCACGTCGGCGGCGATGGTCGGCTGCGCGTTCTGCGCTCAACCGATGGCGAAACATGGGAGTCGGTGGCGCTAGTGGCCGAGAAAGGTGTCGATCTGCGCGACCCCAAACTGTCGGTCATGCCCGATGGTCGGTTGATGATCACGGCCGGTGGATCGGTCTACGCCGGCAAGACGCTTCTCGGGCGGCAGCCGCGCGTGGCATTCTCATCCGACGCGCGGAAGTGGACACATCCTCAACCGGTACTGGAAGAAGGCGAGTGGCTGTGGCGTGTCACCTGGCACGGCGGCAAAGCCTATGGCGCGTCGTACAACGCTGCCGCGCGAAAGACCGACGCCGCAAAAGTGGCGGCAAGCTCGGGCAAGGCCGAGCCTGGTCCGGCCGATTGGAAACTCAAGCTCGTTGCTTCCAGCGACGGCGTGAAGTACGAGCGAATCGCTTATCTCGACGTTCCCGGCCATCCGAACGAAACGACACTGCGTTTCATGCCCGATGGCGAGATGGTGGCCCTGGTGCGACGCGAAGGAGGCAATACGTTCGGGTGGATCGGGCGCAGTCGGGCCCCTTATACCGACTGGATTTGGAAGGAAACGAGCCATCGTTTCGGCGGACCAAACTTTATCCGACTCCCTGACGGCAACTTGTGGGCCGCCGGCCGCGGCTATCCGGGCGGAACCAAGACGGTGCTGGCCCGTATGGCGAGCGACGGGAATTACGAGCCGGCACTGACGCTCGAAAGCGGCGGTGACACAAGTTACCCAGGACTTGTGTGGCACAATGGCCTGTTGTGGATGAGCTATTACTCGTCGCACGAGGGCAAGA
>CAZUPX010000131.1:0-4317 GCA_964622155.1 uncultured Planctomycetaceae bacterium
CACCGGCCGCGATGCGCACGGGCAGCAGCAATGGCAGTTTCGCAAATGCCCGCTGGCCGACGGCATCGCGCGGATGCCCGAGTATCTGGCCACGCTTCACAGCCTGCGCTACCGCGGCCTGTACACCCTGCACAACGAATACTGCGACCGCAACAGTTGGAAAGTGCTCAACGCCGGCGAGTGTCTGGAGCAGACGCGAGCCGATCTGAAGGACGTCAGGAAGATCCTCCCCGAGTAGCGCGCTACGCGACGGCGCCAAGGACCAAAACAATGACACCTTTCCCGTTTAATTCCTCAACCATTGGAGTCCACTTCCCAGCCAGTGACCGAGTCTCGATTTGTCCAACGCGAGTTGACACTCACTACATTTCCATGTAACCTAATTAGATTACCTAGTTGACCCAATCATGCGCAATCGACGATTGTCAATCTGCGCTGAAGTCATGTTATGCGAAGAATGAGAAAACGGCACGCATTGGAAAGACTAGAGACGCGGTCGCTGATGACAGGTGACTGTAGTGTGACTGTGCTCTTAGGCGACCTGGTCATCGCAGGCGACACACTGGCGAACCACATCGAGATTCGCCAGGTCGGCGAGGGTCGCTACCAGATAACCGGTTTGGATGGCACCCTGGTCAACGGGGCGGCGAGCTTCGCAGCCAACCGCGTACTTGACGACTTCAGGATCGAAATGGCCCAAGGTGGTACGGACACAATCAAGTTACTCGGCAAGCTGCGAGTACCCGATCGTCTCGACGTCAATATGGGGGACGGCGCCGTCCAAATCCTGGGAACTGAAGGCACGCTGCGAGTAGGCGGCGTTGTGGACATTCACAGTGCCGCGCCGAGTCCCAGCTTCGACCTCCTGATTCGAGACCAGGTGCGCTTTGGCGGACGAGTCTACGTGACAGGCTGCAGTTCTTTGTTAATCGAGTCACGCGGCCAACTCGTGGGACCCTCGTTCGCCGATCGATTAACGATCCAATCGATCGACGACATTGGGATCCATTCCTTTGACCAAAGTACTGGCCCCCGCTTCAAGAAGGCCGTAACCGTCGCCACTGGGGACTACGGGTACGCGTATATCACCTCCAATGAAGATAGCGTTGGTCCGAGGTTCGAAGGCTCCGTGCAAATGGTATTGGGCGAGTCGATTCGCATTGAGTCCAACGGAACCAGCGCCGGTCCGAGATTCGACGGCACGGTGAACATTCGGGCAGCGATCAACATTATCGTCGAGTCCTTCCAGTCCAGCGATGGGCCGCAGTTTCGTGGTCCCGTAGTGTTCAATCCGGCCGACGACGTGTTCATCAGATCCCACGATCAGAGCCACGGTCCAGTGTTTGCCGGCAAATCGACCTTTGTCGCGGGAGTGGGCGTCGTTGTACAGTCCGCCGGAGAGAGCGTGGGGCCGGTCTTCAAGGGTAAGGTCGACATGGATACTGGCTACGACGTAGTCATCACGTCGTCGGAAAACAGCGTGGGTCCGAGTTTTCTGCAGACACTGAACATTAAATCGGTTACCGAGGTTTCGATCCAGTCCTGGCATACGAGCGTCGGCCCTTCGTTCTACGCCCCCGTGACGATCGACACCAATTTCAGCGTGTACATCGGCTCGGTGTTTGACGGCCAAGGGCCGACCTTCCATGCGCCTGTTTACATCACAGCGGCCGAGGATTTGTCGATCCAACGTGTCGCTGGCGCAGCTCACTCGGCCAGCTTCGCCGCAGTGTACGCCACGGTAGGTGGAAACGCCCTTTTTGATGGCGCCGAATTCTCAGGTAACGTGACGGTCCAGATGGCTGATGACGACAATCTCGTCCGAGTCGTCGACTCGATCTTTGCTAAGGGTTTCCTGGCTGACGGAGGCTTGGGCACCGACACGTTTGAAGATGGCGGGGGCAACTCCTTTGTTGGAGTGACGCTGGTCAATTTCGAGATCACGCTCCCGTGAGAGGCCGTGAATTATTTGTGCTGGTGGCGAAAGTGTAGATTTTGGCGGCAAGCGGCGGCAACGGTGATTGGCAACGCGGTTGTGGACCAGTTGACGCCGTTTTCAGAATCGTGGTCGGCCCCAAGACCGCCTAATTTGCGCAGGACTCCTTGATTTCAGCTGCAACCATCGTTGGCCTTCCGCTCCGCACGCAACGCCTCCGCTCGCATCAGATTATGCGCCAGTACGTACCACAACACGACCGCCAGGACTTTCGGCCGGCCACGCACGCGCACCTGATACAACCCTCGATTGCGGGCAATCGCGTTCACGCATTCCGCCGTCGAAGCGCGCTGCTTGTAAATCTCCTTCGCTTCCGGCGTCGCCATCCGCCGGCGCCATTCGGCCACCGCCGAACTATCGTCGGGTCGCGGCGTGTGCGGGTCACGGTTCGGATCCTTGGACTTCATCACCGGTGCGTACACCACCGTGTCCCCCTGCGGTGGACTGTGTTGATCGATGTCTTCTTTCTTCACGAATCCGCCGTCCACCAGCATCGCGTCGGGCGTTTCCTCGTAACGCTGCTGGTGCTGCTCGACCATCGGCGCCAGCTTGCCTTGATCGCCGCCCGAGTTGATCGCGTCCACGCCCGTGATGATCTGCGTTTGCGTGTCAGTCGCCAGTTGCACGTTGTACGCCGGGCGAAAGCCGCCGTCGGGCATCTTCATCACGCGGGCTTCCGGATCGGTCGTGGAGACGCGGGCTTTTTCCTTCGCTTCGTCGCCCGATTTTTGCTGAACGAGCGGCAACTGCTGCAAGGCCTTTCGCAACCGCTCGGCCCGCTCGCGTGCCGCCCGCTCACGCGCCGCCTGTTGGCGACGATTGGCGGCAGTCGGATCGGTCTCCAACTCCGTTTGCAGCGTTTGGACCTGTTCGCGAGCTTCGGCCAGGCATTCTTCGAGCGTCGACCCGCGACGAAACGACGCCGCTCCGGCGCTGGCCCGCACCTTCATCCCGTCCTGGGCCACGCGATCCAGTGTCACCAGATCCTCATGGATCAGCACGGCGACGCTGGCCGTCAGCAAGTCGTTGAGTAACTCGACGTGGGCGGTGCGGAAGTCGGCCAGGGTGTGATAGTTGACCGACACGCCGCCGCAAATCCACTGAAACGGCAGGTCCGTTTCGCAGCGGCGGTCCAGTTCCCGTGCGCTGCCCACGCCCCGCAGCGTCGCATACAGCCACAAGGCCATCAAGATTCGCGGGTCGATCGGCGGCTGGCCCGGCCGGCCTTCGACCGCCTTGATCCGGTTGTACAACGGACTCAAATCGAGCGATTTCACATGCTCCCAGACGATTTGCGCCGGATGGTCGTCCGGCAACAGATCGTTCCAGCAACAGGCGCGGAACTCGACTTGTGTTCGGTTGGGCGGTTGGAACCGGGGCCGGCCGACCGCGTCGGCCTCGGTCGCGGTGGGCGTATCGGTCTGGGACATGGAACCTCCTTGCCAGAGCCCGAAGAGCAGGCTCTGAGTCTCCGTCATTCGCCAGTCGTGTCGTTCGTCGCCCGTCATTCGTTCTTTTTAGCGCCCCTCGGTCCCCACGTCGAGTTCGAGCAGGAGAGCGCCTGCGTGGCATGGACGAGTGCGCATCAAAAAACCCCGCCGAGTCTAGCTGACCCGGCGGGGTTCTTGTGAAAAATCCGGCGATACCTACTCTCGCACTTTTGGTACTACCATCGGCTCTGAAAGCTTAACTACCGTGTTCGGAATGGGAACGGGTGTGGCCTTTCAGATAAGGTCACCGGAAAGGGGCCGCCGGAGCGTCTGAGGCTCGCGGCGGCCATTGGTTGTTGCACAGTGTCTTTCACTGCATAGAGTGGCACTTGCACTCCACGGGCTCGAAGCCTCGGACGGTCGCGCGTTTCTTTGAAAAACGCGCGCACGCCGAGCGGATCGAGAGCGTTGGATATATGTGGCCAAGCGTTCGTCCGTTAGTACCGGTTAGCTGAGCGACTTACGCCGCGTACACATCCGGCCTATCGACCTGGTAGTCTTCCAGGGGACTTTCGGGCATTTGCCCAACGAAACCTGATCTTGGAGCGGGCTTCACGCTTATATGCTTTCAGCGTTTATCCGTTCCGTCCATAGCTACCCAGCCGTGCCGCTAGCGCGACAACTGGCACACCAGAGGGACGTCCTTCCAAATCCTCTCGTACTAAAGAAGAACCTCCTCAAGTTTCGTGCGCCCACAGCAGATAGGGACCGACCTGTCTCACGACGGTCTGAACCCAGCTCACGTACCACTTTCATTGGCGAACAGCCAAACCCTTGGGAGCTTCTTCACCCCCAGGATGTGATGAGCCGACATCGAGGTGCCAAACCGCT
>CAZUPX010000132.1:0-3232 GCA_964622155.1 uncultured Planctomycetaceae bacterium
ACGATCATCACGTTCTCGGCCCGATCCTTTTCGTTGCCCAGCATTTCGTCGCCAGCGAACAGATCGGCCTCGGGCCGGGCAATGCGCTGTCGAGTGCCCTTGATCGGGCGGGCTTCGACCCTGCCGTGAGACAACTTCAGAAATCGCTCTGGCGAAGCACTTACAATCTGCGTTGAGCCCAAATCGAAGTAACCGCCAAAAGTCGCGGGGTTGCACGTCCGCAAACGCAAGTACAGCTCGACCGCGTCGTCCTGCGCGGGAAACAGCAGCCGTTGTGCGAGATTGACCTGAAACACGTCGCCGGCGTGGACGTATTCGATCGCACGACGAATCGCTTGCATGTACCGCTCAGCCGAAAAAGTGCTTGTCAAACCCGGTGGACCCGGAACGGGAAACTGCGGCGCCAGTCGGTCGGCCGGCAACGGTTCTTGCACAACACCGCGGTCCGACTTAGGTCTTGGCTCGGAAAGCCACGCGCGAAACTGCGTTAGCCGCTCGGCTGCTCGATGGCGACGGACGTCAGGCACCGTTTCGGGAAAGCCCTGCGAGATGATCCAGGCACGGTTCTCCAGGTGATCCAACGCCAGCACGACATCGTATAGGCCAAACGCCAGCGCCGGCGTTTGGAACTCGTCGATGCGCGGCGCTGGCAGCTTTTCGAGTGACCGACCCAGATCGTATCCAAACAGTCCCGCCGCTCCTCCCTGAAACGGAGGCAATCCCACGATCGTTTCGCAGCGATAGGAAACCATGCGGCGAGCAAGCTCCGCGAGGCCGTCGGAACCATCGGCCGACAGCTCAAAGTAGTCGAACGGATCGGCCGCTAGGAACGAATACCGTCCCAGCTTGCGATCGCGACGCGCGCTGTCCAGATACAACACATGTGCGCGGCTCGACAAGCGCACAAACGCCTCAGCCAGATCGGTTGGGGCTTCCCAACGCTCGACCAGGCATCCATCGTCGGTCTTCAAGGCGGTGTCGATGTCGGCCTTCAATGCAGTTGTTTCTCAGCACCCAATGGTTGATCACCGACGCCTCGGCGGCGAGGATGGCCCTCTTCGGGGACCGTCAAAAACCCCCAGTCCAGCGCTTCATCCTGGCGGTAATCTTTGCCCAGTGTGAGGGCCGTAATGGCCTTGGCCATTTCATAGCCCAGGTAAAACGCATGCGAGGCGTGGATGTCGCGGCCCGGCCGCGCGGCCATGGCGGCAAACAGCTCAAACGGGTCGGCGCCGCTTTTGTGCAACCCCGAGCTGACTACATGCACCTCACCGGCGTCCACAAAAATCCGATAGTTCGGATCTTTGATTTGCCGCGCCAAAGTGTCGAGCGCTTCGGCGCCGAGGGCGAGAACCTCCGGGTCGCGGAGCATGACCAACCGTGGCTCGATGCGCTTGGGTAGCGTGCGGTGGGAGACAGCGAAGTGCACCAGCCGGCGGGCCAGGTCACATTCGCGAACGCTGGTTCGGGCCCAGTTGATCACCTGCGTCGTCAGCACACTGTGGATGGCGAGCTCCTGGCAAAAACCCAACAGCAGCACGTTCATCGGCGCCGAATCGGCGTCGGTCAGCTCGGTCAGGTTTCCGATGCCCATCATCATTTCCGCATCTGGAAATCGCCGGCGGATTTCGAGATAGCGACCCAGGCTGGCGGCGAATCCAAATCCGATCGGCTCCAGAATCGGATCGATCCGAAGCGGCACACGATGTTCGGCCAGGAACTCGACGGTCTCATCGAGCCCGGCCAGCGTCGCCGGGTCATCCGGCACCACCACGACCTCGCAGCCCCAGTCGACAGCCGCGCCGCGGTTCGTGCTGTTGACCGACAGGACCAGCCGGGCACCGGCCTTGACGGCGGCTTCGACCTCTTCGGTATTCATGCTGTCGATCGAGACTCGATGTGCGGCGTCGACCAGCGCCCGCACCGTCTCACCGACGCCGCTCCACGGCTCGCCCGGCTCACAGCCCACGTCGATCATGTCGGCGCCCGCAGTCCGCAGCCTTTCGGCTTCGGCGAGGATCTCGGCTAATGGCAAGCGGGGTGCGTGATTAATCTCGGCGAGGATCTCGATGTCGTAACGTCCGTAGTCGGCGGCCGCCGGAGCATCCTTGCCGAAGTATTCTGGCAAGCGACGCAGATCGCGAGGGCCGCGCTCTACCGGCACGCTCACCACCGCCTCGACCACGCTTAATTCCCCCAGGCAATAACCGGGCAGCAATACGCGCGACGTGCCCGGCGGAACCTAAATGCGGCGCGCGATCCAATCGGTTGTCATCAGGGCCGCGACGGTAATTCCCAGCACGTCGATCGAGTACTCGAAACCGGCTCGCGGCGCCAAATCGGCCAGCACCTGGCGCAGCGAGAACTCGGCCAATCGGCCGGTAACGAAGTGGATGTGCATAGTCTAATCGCCGTCGCTACGTTTTTCCGCCGTTGACGTGCAGTATTTCGCCGGTCACGAAGGCGGCCGCCGGCGACACCAGATAGCGCACCGCGGCCGCGACGTCCTCGGCCGTGCCCCAGCGTGCCAACAGCGAGTCGCCAATGGCTCGCTCTTGCCAATTCGGCGGGGCGTTGTCGCCCCACTTGGTCTTGATCCAGCCGGGAGCCACGCAGTTGACTCGCACCTGAGGGGCCAACGAGCGAGCGAGACTTTTGGTAAAGGCCATCACGGCCCCCTTGGTCGCGGCGAACAGCTCGCCGCTGTCGCCAGCCATGCCTAGCTCGGCCTGGTCCCATCCCACGTTGACGATTACGCCCGAGCCGCGGGCTTTCATCGCCGCCCCGGCGGCGCGCGAAAGGTTCATCGTGGCCGCGACGTCGACGCGCAGCAGCGCCTCGAGCTTACGCTCAAACGACCATTGCGCCGCGGGTCCGGTGAGCACGTCGACCCCGGCGTTGTTGATCCAGATGTCGACCCCGTCACGCCATTCCCAGGCGCTGGCGACCAGCGGGTCGTGCGTTGAACCGTCGGCCAGATCGCACAGGAGCACGTGCGACTCGACACCGCTTGCGCGCAGCTCTTCGGCCACGGCTTCCGCCGCCTGGCGGTTGGAACGGGCGTGAACGAGGCAATGGGCGCCGGCCGCAGCCAACTCGACCGCCACCGCGCGGCCAATCCCGCTGGACGAACCGGTGACCACCGCCGTCAGCCCGGCCAGTTCTAAGGGCGCTTGCTTTGACATGGAACCAACTGACTGGCTGGCACTTGCACCATCGACCGCTACTGTTG
>CAZUPX010000133.1:0-2608 GCA_964622155.1 uncultured Planctomycetaceae bacterium
CGCAAGAATATTCGACACGTCCTTGCGCCTCGCGACGGATTCAGGCGGCCAGCGTTACTTCACTCCCGCCAGAAGACCGCAGTGAATTAGTGTGGGCACGATCGGCTCGGGTTTCAGGCCGGCCGCTTCGAGCCAGCCGCGATACTCGGCGGCACTATAGGCCCGGCCCTCGGTGACCGTAAATAAGGCCGCCGAATACAGGGCGATCGGCAGTGGGCCGTCGAGTGCGTCGTCGAGATAAACGTCGTGGATCAAAAGCCGGCCACTTTGAGGCAGCGCGACGGCGCAGCGGGCGATCAGCTCTCGACATTCTGGCACATCCCAGTCGTGCAGCACATTGGACAGCAGGACTACATCCCCCTGGGGCACGGGGTCGACGAACATGTCGCCGGCGCGAAGTTCCAGCCGGTCGCTCACGCCGTACTGGGCCGCGAACTCGGCGGCGACGTTCAACACTTCCGGCCGGTCCCATACGATGGCTCGCAGGCCTGGATTCCGCAACAGACACGCGATGCTGTAGATGCCCGTTCCGCCGCCAACGTCAACGAGGACCTTCGCCTGTTCAAGTGGAACGCGCTCTGCCAGAACTGGCGCCACGTTTTTCGCGCGCCCGGCAAGCGCTAATGTAAAGTGCCGCGCGCCGGCCGCGTCTTCCATGGCTGACGGCAAGTCTTCGCGGTAGATGAAGCCGACGCCGGGCTCGCCGGCTTTCTGGCCCTTGGGCGAGTTGGAAACTAGCCGCTCGATCATCTCGCGCACGCCGCCCGAGTCGGCCGCCATTCCGAGGTAGCCACTGACATCGAGCGTCGCACCAGGAAGCAGGTGCTCGCGCGCGAGCGGCGTTAGCTCAAAGTAGCCTGCAGGGTTGGTGCCGACGAGTCGCATCGCTCGCAGGGCCGTCAGCAGCACCGCAAACGCCCGCTCGGCCAGGCCGAGCTGACCTCGCAGCACGTGCGGCGCAAGGGGGCCGTTGGATAGGCGTTCAAAGACGTTGAAATGCGCCGTGGCTGCCACCAGCAGTTCCGTGGCATAGCTGCCGCGAAACAGCTCGAAGATCGGCGTCGGATCGAGTCGCGGAGACTTGAGACCGGGCAGTGCGGCCATTTGCTTTTTGACTGGGTGCCACTCGGATGAAGCACTCCGTCCGTGAGACCGTTCACGCTTTCAGTTGTTCATCGTGCCGCATGCCGCTGGGGGGCTGGTCTGCGTGGTGGACGTTCGCCAACGCCGCTTTGGCGCCGGCATGCTGCTCGACGTCGTTGTCTTCCCATTCGATCGAGACGCCGCCGCTGTAGCCGGCCCGGTTGAGCTCGACCATCAGTTCCTCGGTGCTCGTCGCGTCGCGGGCAGTGCCCGCGGTTACGAAGTTCCAGCCGTTGTGCTTATCGCCCATCGGCCGGTGCCCGCCCAGGCGGCCGTTGCGCGTGTAACCACGGGCAACTTGCACGCCCTTGATGTGGACGCAGTGAATGCGGTCGCCATAAGCACGGATGAAGTCGACGCCCGAGACCCCCTGCCACTCCATGTGCGAGCAGTCGAAGTTGAAGCCCGCGGCTTTGGAAAACCCCGCGGCGTCAACGGCGGCCAGGTAGTCGCCGGCGCTGCTGATATCGCCCATCGCCCGTTCGCTGGGATGGCATTCCAGGTCGAACGTCGTGCCGTACTTCGAACAAGCCTGGAATACCGGTGCGAACCGTTCCACCAACAACTCCAGACTTACTTCGTACACATCCGGAATCGGATGCCCGCCAAGCGAACTGGGCAGCGGCGGGAACAAGAACCAATGGCTCCAGCAGTGCGCTGGAGAACCCACGAAGCCTGAGACCGGGACGACGCGATCTTCGAGCTGGCCGACGAAGTGCGCGAGACGCACGGAATTGACCAGAGCTTCAGTTGCTTGTCGCCGAGCGACCTCGGCCACCTCGGGCGGAACGAAATAGGGATCGGTCCGAGGCGGATTGTTGCCTGCCGCCCGCCACCGCCCGTACGCTTCGACCGACTCGCCACCCAAGAACTGTAGTGTCTTGGCGCTGGGCTCGTCGCCCAGGGCTTGCCCTTGCAGGTGGGCCGCCAGCGAGAGAATCTCCAGCCCGCGCTTCTTGGCCTTACCGACGCGCTCGGCCGCGTATGCCTTCGCCCCTGCGTCATCACCGCAGCGCCCGAGGTCAAGTTCCCAGGTGGCTTCTTCCCAGCCGTCGAAGCCGGTCTGGGCGATCCAGTCCAGCCAGCCATCCTCGGGCACGTTGCCAAACTGACCGCGCACCAACCCGATTTGATGATACGAATGCTTGCCCGGCCGATGCTTGGCAGTTTGATGGTGAGCCATGGTGCTCGTGTCTCCGTTGTCCGGCAGCGTGCGTGGTTTCAACTCTGAATCGGGCATCTTATGGCATCGGGCTCCAATTGCAAGCGCGCGGAACAGCCTGTCAGGAAAACCGTTCTTGGCCGCGCTTGTGGAGGAGTTACAATGGGTCGCGCTCACAACAGGTGTTTCTGATGCAACTGGCAAAAATACGAGATACCGACGGACGTGAAGCGGCGGCGCTAGTCGACGGCGACGCGGTGTTGCCGCTGGCGCATTCTGACGATGCGCCGGCATTGAGCGAGA
>CAZUPX010000134.1:0-6052 GCA_964622155.1 uncultured Planctomycetaceae bacterium
CCAATCTGCTCTGTCCCGGCAATATCGTGATCTCCGGCACCAACGCAGCCTGCGAGCGGGCGGCCGAGCTGGCCGTCAAAGCCGGCGCGATGAAGGCCGTGCCCCTGGCGGTGGCCGGCGCGTTTCACACGCCAATCATGAACTCGGCCGTTGCGCGACTGAACGAAGCGCTGGATCGAGCGACCATCGAACGGCCGACGATCCCCGTGATCTTCAACGTCGACGCCCAGGCCCATACCGATCCAGACGAAATTCGCCAGTTGCTGCTCAAACAGGTCGTGTCGCCCGTGCGCTGGGAAGACTCGATGCGCAGCCTGTTGGCTCAAGGCTACGATCAGTTTTTCGAAGTGGGCCCGGGGCGAGTGTTGCGCGGATTGCTCAAGCGAATCGAGCGGCGAGCGTCGTGTTTGGGAGCGTTTGATTAGTGCGATTTGGTGTGCGCCCCCTCATCCGGTCCCGGCGCGCCGTGACCACCTTCTCCCGCGAGGGGAGAAGGACGGACGACAGAGTGACCACATGACAGCCGAAAAGAATCCTTCGCCAGCCGGCGTGCTCACTGTCGACTTGAGCGGACAGACGGCAATTGTCACCGGTGCCTCGCGCGGAATTGGTCGCGCGATTGCATTGGCGTTGGGCAAGTCCGGTGCACAAGTGGCGTGCATTGCCCGCGGCCTCGACAAGCTCGCCGAAACGGCCGACGCGATTCGCGCCGCCGGGTGTGTGGCCGATATCTACGCGTGCGACGTCGCCGACGCGGCCAGCGTTCAAAAAGTCGTCGATGCCGTGGTCGAGAAATGGGGCAAGCTGTCGATCCTGGTGAACAATGCCGGCATCACGCGCGACACGCTCATACCGCGGATGAGCGACGAGGATTGGGACGCGGTGATTAACACCAACTTGCGCGGTACATTCCTGTTTACCCGAGCGGCGACGCGCCCGATGATGCAGGCGCGCTACGGGCGGATCATCAACATCTCGAGCGTCTCGGGGCTGACCGGCAATCCGGGTCAGTCCAATTACGGAGCGTCGAAGGCCGGCGTGATCGCACTGACCAAAGCGGTCGCCCGAGAACTGGCCAGCCGCAAGATCACGGTCAACGCCATCGCCCCGGGCTTCATTGAGACCGAAATGACCGAGGCCATGGGCCCGGCGATCCTTGACGAGGTCAAAAAAAGAATTCCGGCGAGGCGTCTGGGGCAGACCGATGAGATCGCCAGCGCCGTGCTGTATCTGGCAAGTGGCCCGGCCGCTTACATCAACGGGCACGTTTTGACCGTGGACGGCGGGCTATGCGCCTAAGTTCCGCCGCCGCACGAAATCTCACTTGGCCAGTTGTGACGCGATCGCCCGTTCCGGCGTCTGGTCTAGGTCGCTGGGCCGCCAAAAGCCTGATATGGACAAGGGTGCGAAAAGTTTATATCTTGACCTGTCTTATGGAAATCCTCTATTTTTGTGTCGGTTAGTCTTAGGAGTCAGACAGCTAGACGCGCGCTATAGTGCTTCGATTAACGGTAGGCCGGGTTGAGCCCGCCAACTCCCTAACTTCCGACACTGGGGGGTGGGGCGGCAGACTCCTCGGGGTGTGAGACTCAACAGGGCAATAATCGGGGTACGCTTCGGTCTTGCTTCACCCGGTGTCGACATTGGAGGATCTGGAAGGTGGCGTCAGTTCAAGAACGAGTGATTGATATCGTCGCAGAGCAGTTGGGGGTCGACAAAGAGAAAGTCACCACCGAAACCTCTTTCGTCAACGACCTGGGCGCGGACTCGCTCGACACCGTCGAGTTGGTGATGGAACTGGAGGAAGAGTTCGACATCACCATCCCGGACGATGCCGCCGAGAAGATACAAACCGTCGGACAAGCGGTTCAGTACATCGAGCAGTCCCAGTCGTAGTTGCCGTCAGTTCTGCCTGACGTCACTGCTGGCTGGCGTCACTGTTGGTCGCGGTCATTCCTGGTTGCGGTCATTCCCGGCTGACATAGGCCTCGTCGCAGTCGCCACATGAAACGGCGTGTCGTCGTAACCGGACTGGGCGTAGTCACTTCGCTGAGTTGCAAAGTCGCGGATCTGTGGAAACGGATCCTGGCTGGCGAAAGCGGTGTGCACGAGATCAAGCTGTTCGATACGACCGCGCACAGGGTCCACTTCGGCGGCGATCTGTACGATTGGTCGGCCGGTGAGTATATGTCGGCCAAGGACTTCAAGCGGATCGATCGCTTCACGCAGTTCGCCATGGTCGCCGGCATCGATGCCGTGCGTGATAGCGGCATCGACTTTGCCAAGGCCGATCCTTTTCGCGTGGGTGTGATTCTCGGCTCAGGCATTGGTGGTCTGCACGAGATCGAGACCCAGGTCGAGCGCTTGCTGCACAAAGGGCCCGACAAAGTCTCGGCCTTCACGATTCCCAAGCTGATGCTCAACGCCGCTAGCGGGCAACTGTCGATCGAGTACGGTCTGCGCGGACCCAATTATGCCGTGGCCACCGCCTGCGCCAGCGCCACCAACGCCATCGGCGATGCCTTCAAGGCCATTCAATACGACGACGCCGACGTGATGATCACCGGCGGAAGCGAGGCAGCCATTACGCCCATGGGCGTCAGTGGTTTTGCCAACATGCGGGCCCTGTCGGAGCGCAACGAGGAGCCCCAAAAGGCCAGCCGGCCGTTCGACCTTGATCGCGACGGATTCGTGCTCAGCGAGGGGGCCGGCATGCTGATCTTTGAGGAGCTGGAGTACGCGAAGAAACGCGGAGCACCGATCTATGCCGAGGTGCTCGGCTACGGCGCCAGCGCCGACGCCGGTCACATCACCCAGCCCGACGAAGCGGGCACCGGGGCCGCACGGGCCATGAAGCGGGCCTTGGAAGACGGTCAGATCGAACCGTCGCGGATCGACTACATCAACGCCCACGGCACCAGCACGCTGCTGGGCGATCCGGCCGAAACCACGGCCATGAAGCGTGTGTTTGGCGAATATGCCAAGAGTTTGAGCATCTCAAGCACCAAGAGCCAGTTGGGGCATCTGCTGGGCGCTAGCGGCGGAGTCGAACTGGCTCTGACGGTGCTGGCCATCCGCGACAAGCTTGTGCCGCCGACGATCAACCTGGACACACCCGACCCCAAGTGCGATCTGGATTACACGCCCCACCATCCCCGCGAGCGACGAATACGGGCCGCCATGAGCAACAGTTTCGGCTTCGGCGGTCACAACGCCTCGATCGTCGTCGGCCCGTTGCAGAATGGCCAGCACTAGTAGACGGTAGACAGGGTAAGAATGCGCCTTGTTTGCTGGCGCGAACACTCCCACCACGGCGCCGCACCACTCGGCAGCCAGCACGGCGCTGATTTCTTTGTCCTGCCCACTGTCTTCCGTCCCCCCGATCTACCGTCTACTGTCTACTGTCTACTTCCTTCGGCCTTGCCGCCCCGGGTCGACGTCCCTATACTCCCCGCCTTTGCACAACGCCGAATTGCGCGCGTACGGTTCCGTGGCAAGGTAAGGAGACCTGGCCCATGCTTTGGAAGTGGTTGTTGAGCTGCGGCCTGGTCGTCGCGCTTGTGGAAGTTGCCGGGTCCGAGCCACCCAGTCCACCCGCCGACGGCAACTCCAGCTCGAACACCACTTCGAGCGGCGCGAAGTGGCGCATTCCCAATCGCGGCGCGCCGACCGGCAATCAAAACCTGGCCAGCCCAAACGCCACGAACCCCGATCCCGCCACGATGCCCGAAGGTGGCTTCGCGCCGCGCAACTTGCCGACTGGCGCCCCGCGGCAGCCGGTGGCGCGGGCGACGAGAAAAGACTGCAACCTGCCGAGCGATGCCGGCCAGGAACTTTGGGAGTACGACATCAGCCCCTACACGGCACGGGTCACGTCAACCAATCGACCGGAACAGGCGGTGCGCGATTGGATCTTGCGCGAGACCGGCTATGAAGCGTGGCATGGAGAACCGCTGGCGTTCATGTGCGCCGACCGCAATACGCTGACCGTTTACCATACGCCGCAAATGCAGGCCGTCGTGCAGGGCATGGTCGACCGGTTCGTCAACACCGAGGCCGAAACGCAGGCCTTCAGCATGCGCGTGGTCACGCTCGCCAGCCCCGATTGGCGGGTGAAGGCCCAGCGCATGCTGCGCGCGGTTTCGGCGCAGTCGCCGGGCGTGCAAGCCTGGCTCTTGCATCAGGAAGACGCGGCGCTGGTGCTGGCTGACTTAAGCCGCCGCCGCGACTTTCAAGAACACAGCACGCCCCACCTGTTGGTGAACAACGGTCAGTCGACGCAAGTCAACAAGACGCGACAGCGGAACTACATCAAAGATGTCGTCATGCGGCCCAATGCCTGGCCGGGCTTCGAGCCAGTGACGGGCCAGCTCGACGAGGGGTTCAAGCTTGAGTTTCACCCGCTTTTGTCGATCGACGGCAAAGCCGTGGATGCAATCCTCAAGTGTGAAATCGACCAGGTCGAGAAACTGGTGCCGGTAGATCTCGACGTCTCGACAGTGGCGGCCCGTCAACAGCAGCGCATCGAAGTGCCGCAAGCGATTGCCGCGCGGCTGCACGAGCGATTCAAGTGGCCCTCGGACCAGGTGCTGCTGATCAGCCTCGGCGTCGTGCCAACACCGGTTCCGGCCGCGCCGGGGGTGCTGGGCATGAAGGTTCCGCTGCTATCACCGGCCAACCGTGCCGATCTGCTGGTGTTTGTCAAATGCGAAGGCAAGGTGGGCGCTCAGCCGTCGGCGCTACCACCGGGTGGCGTACGGCCCGCCGCCGCGACGTATCAGAACCGCTACAAGCCGATCGTGAGACATTAACGCCGGTTCAGATTAGCGCTCGTCAAACGACCACGACCGGGGTAAATTGACGACTCGCTGCTGAACACTTTGGAGAGCTTTCTGTCCTGGACCGATACGCAAATGGATTCCGCACGGCGCGTCGTGATCACCGGATTGGGTGTGATCAGCCCCCTGGGCAACACCCACGAAGGGCTGTGGGACGCCTTGATAGCGGGCCGCAGCGGCGTGGGCCGCATCCAGAATATTCCCACCGACTGCCTGCCCACGTCGTTCGCCGCCGAGGCCCGTGACTTCACCGGCGCGATCGACGATTTTGGCCCGCTCGACGGCGAAAAGAAAAAGGCCGTCCGCAAGGGTCTCAAGATCATGTGCCGCGAGTCGCAAATGGGCGTCGCGGCGGCTCAGCGAGCGCTGGCCGACACGGGCCTGAGTCACGGCCACGTCGATCCGGAGCGGATTGGGGTGGTGTTTGGCTCGGACTACATGATGACCGTGCCCGAAGACTTTGTCGCTGGCATTCGGCGGTGCATCGACGAGCACGGCAATTTCGATTTTTCACGCTGGGCCCCTGAGGGGATGCCACAATTGACCCCGCTGTGGTTGCTCAAGTATTTGCCCAATATGCCGGCCAGCCACGTGGCCATCTACAACGATCTGCGCGGCCCCAACAATTCGATCACGCTCCGCGAAGCCTCGTCCAACGCGGCCATCGGCGAAGCGTTTCGCACGATCGTGCGCGGCAGCGCCGACGTGATGCTGGCCGGCGCGACCGGCACGCGTGTGCATCCGATGAAGATGATCCACACAGTCACGCAAGAGGAAGTGGCCGGTAATGGCGCCGATCCAGCCCGGGCATGCCGGCCGTTCGATTTGCAGCGCAGCGGCATGGTGCTGGGCGAAGGGGCAGGCGCCATGGTGCTCGAAGAGCTGGACCGGGCGCAGGCCCGCGGCGCGCGCATTTACGCCGAGGTAATCGGCACGGCATCCAGCTCGGTCGCGGGTCGCAACGGCGTTGCTCGTCGCGAGACGGCCCTGGTCAACGTGATGTCCGCCGCCTTGCAAGACGCCGGCTGCAAACCCAGGGACGTCGGCCACGTGCATGCGCACGCTCTGAGCACGCGGAGTTGCGATGAGGACGAGGCGCGGGCCATCCGCACCGTATTCGAGAACGGCTCCAGCAATGTGCCGGTCACTGCCGCCAAAAGCTACTTTGGCAATCTGGGCGCCGGCAGTGGCCTGATCGAACTGGTCGCCAGCGT
>CAZUPX010000135.1:0-9759 GCA_964622155.1 uncultured Planctomycetaceae bacterium
GGGAAAACTACGAGTCGTTCACCGGTGCTTACGGCGCAATTCGTCTGGCGATCACTTTGTTCTTAGCCACTTTTCAAACCGTTATCGTGCTCGTGGCCTTGGGCTATCCGGTCGACATGAACACGGCCGTCGGACTGGCGCTCGGAATTATGTTCATCGTGTTTGGCGGCGTGATGGGCAAGATCCGTCCGAACTGGTTCGTCGGCGTACGCACACCCTGGACGCTGTCCAGCAGGCTTTCGTGGACCAAGACGCATCGACTGGCGGGCTGGTTGTTCATCGCCATGGGCCTCGTGGCTATGGCCTGGGGGCTGATGTCGAGCGAGTGGATGCTCGCCGCGATGATCGTCTTCGACGCCACGTGTGTGCTGTGGATGGTCGTCTATTCGTACCTCGTGTACCGATCGGACCCCGCGCGCATGCCATCGGTCGGCACGCCAGCCGCGAGTGAGTGAGTCCCTGGCTGGCCTGGTCCCGCACGACCGTTAGAATTGCTTTGCCGGGCACTGGCGGCACTTGCAGATTTGTCGCGCCCCACCATTTCAGGTCCCAAGTCATTGATCAGGGGGTCTTTACGGTGACCGTGTTAATTCCCTTCGCGGCTCAGGACCCCATTGGCTATAGTTAATGCTGTTCGGGTAAGGAGTTTGTGGCGCGCGGCCAGAGTGCCCGCGCTGGCATTTGATGTCTGAAGCAACCATTCCGTTGGTCGATGCCAAGAGTCTGTTGACCCTGTTCGGCACACGCGACCAGCATCTTCGCAAGATCCGCGACTCCCTGGGAGTCTCGGTCTCCGGTCGCGACGACCGCATCCTCATTGAGGGCCAGGACGACGCGGTGGCGCATGCCACTGAGGTCTTCGAGCAGCTCAAGGTTCTGGCGAACCGTTATGGCGCGGTCTCTCCCGAAGAAGTCTCGCAAGTGCTCGCGCAGGTGACCGGCAAATCGTTCGAAATCGACCACTCGCCGATCGA
Organism: uncultured Planctomycetaceae bacterium; assembly: GCA_964622155.1. Classification (GTDB taxonomy): domain Bacteria; phylum Planctomycetota; class Planctomycetia; order Pirellulales; family PALSA-1355; genus CAZUPX01. Next base: position 975 of record CAZUPX010000135.1, read on the forward strand.
GTTGCAGTTCGCGGGCCGGCCAATCCGTCCGCGAACCGCCGGTCAGGCCCGCTACGTTTCGGCTATCCACGAAAACGACCTCGTGTTCTGCACGGGCCCCGCGGGCACTGGAAAGACCTACCTGGCCGTGGCCATGGCCGTGCAGGCACTGAAGCAGGAAATCATCCGCAAGATCGTCCTCGTGCGTCCGGCGGTTGAAGCCGGCGAGAGTTTGGGCTTTTTACCGGGCGATTTGCAGGCCAAGATCAATCCCTTTCTCCGTCCGTTGTTGGACGCTTTGCGCGAGATGATGGATTATGACCAAATCAAGCGCTTTACAGAGCAGGACCTGATCGAGATGATCCCGCTGGCCTACATGCGCGGGCGGACCCTCAACGAGGCGTTCGTGATTCTCGACGAGGCTCAGAACACGACCGTGGCTCAAATGAAAATGTTTCTGACCCGCATGGGTCTGGGCACCAAGATGGTTGTCTCGGGCGACACCACACAGGTCGACCTGCCTTCGCACACGCGCAGCGGGTTGATCGATGCCATTCATCGCCTGCAGCGGATCGAGGGCTTTTCGCTGGTGACGCTCGGCAATCAGGACATCGTGCGCCATCGGCTGGTCCAGGAAATCGTCCGCGCCTACGAAGAAGAGGAGCCGAGGAGACGACGTTAGTCGTACTCTTGGCACGCAATGTCGACTGGAAATCAAAAGCGAACGCGGTGGGAGCGCGTGGCGGCGCTGGAACTGCCGCCGGGCGCACTCGAACGTACCTGGGCCTATCTGCACCGGGGCGACGTGCTGGCGCGGCTCGGGCTGTGCCTGGTGAGCATTGCCGGGTTGTGGTTTGTCACCAAAGCCTGGACGATTCCGCTGGGCTACCATCGCAACTACACGCCCGAGCGCGACATCGTCGCCAAGGTCGCCTTCGAAAAGGCCGACGTCGAGCAGACCCGCGAGGCCAGAGCCGCGGCGGCTCGCAACGTGAGCTATGTGTACCAGCAGGATAAGGAACCGCTGGTGCAGCTTCGCGCGGCCTTGCAGAATCGTGTGGTCATCGTTGCAGGCGCCAAATCGCTGGCCGACTTGGACAAGCAGGCGTTTCAAGAATTCTTTCCGCCACCGACGATGGGCCAGCCGGCCCCCACGCCCGAGCAGCAGGAAGAGCAGTTCCGCGAGTTTCACGTCGCGCTGGCCACGCCCGAGTCGCTGGCCAAGCTCGAACGAGGGGTGGCCGATGCGATGGCACCGTACGAAGACCGCGGGCTTATGGACAAGCTCCCGCAGGAACACAACGAAGGCAACCAGCAAGAGATCGTCGTCGTCGCCAAGGCCCAGCCGCAGCGCTCGCAAGTCGTCAAAGTCAGCGACGTATTGATCGGCGAGGCGGAGAGGTCGCTCAAGCAGGCCCTGGCCGAGCAGCTCGACTCTTCGGAGGTGGCCAATCGCGTCTTTACCTGGCTGCGGGGCCGGCTGCCGACGACGTTGTCGCTGGACCGCGCCGCCACGCAGCAAGCCAAAGAGCGGTCCGTGGCGGCCGTCGAGGACAAGTACAACACCATCATGCCCGGCGAGCCCTTGGCCAAAGCGGGATTGCCGCTCAACGAAGTAAGCATGAGCCTGTTGCAGTTGGAGCACCAGGCTTTCCTCGATCAGCTAAGCGTCGGCGCTCGAATGGCCTATTCGCTGGGCGCGCTGGGTATGTTCGTCGCCCTGTCCGTGCTCTGTGGCGTTTATATCGTGAACTACGAGCGCCGCTTGCTGGGCAATCTGCGCCGCTTTGCCACGATGCTATCTCTGGTCGTGATCTCCGTGGGACTGGCCGTGATGGCCTCGGCCGACAACGTGCGAGCCGAACTAGTGCCGCTGATCATGTTCGGTATGATCCTCACGGTCGCCTATCACCGCGAGCTGGCGCTGCTTTTTGCCGCGGCAGCCACGCTGATCGTCGTCGTTGCGACAGGCCAAGGCCTCAGTGAGTTCATGATCCTCACTGCCGCGGTCGCCTCGGCAATTCTGCTGGTGGGCGATATTCGCAACCGCCGGAAGTTGATTTACGTGGGCATCGCCGTGGGGCTGGTGGCTGTCTTGACCACGCTGGGCGTCGAGACACTGAGCGCCCAGCCGCTGTCGACGATTGGTCCCGACGCCATGAGACTTGGACTTTGCGCGGTGTTCGCAGGATTGCTGATGCTGGGCCTTTTGCCGTTCATTGAAAGCCTGTTCGGCGTACAGACTGAATTGAGCTTGTTGGAGCTGGGCGACGTGGCCCATCCGCTATTGCAAGAGCTGGTCCGCCGCGCGCCGGGCACATACAACCACTCGATCAACGTGGCGTCGATCGCCGAGGCTGCCGCCGAGAGTATCGGGGCCAACGGGCTGCTGGTGCGCGTCGGTGCGTATTTCCACGATATCGGAAAGATGCTTAAGCCCGGCTACTTCGTGGAGAATCAAGGGCACGACGCGAATCGTCACGAATCGCTCATGCCGGCCATGAGCACGCTGATTATCATCGCGCACATCAAGGACGGCGCCGACCTGGCCCGTCAGCATCACTTGCCCGAGCCGATTATTGACTTCATCGAGCAGCATCACGGCACGACCCTCGTCGAGTACTTTTATCGCCGGGCCAACGAGCGGAGCGAGTCGAATCCCGATGGGGCCGAGGTGGACGAGAGCGATTTTCGCTACCCAGGGCCGAAGCCACAGACCAAGGAGGCGGCCGTACTCATGTTGGCCGATTCGGTCGAAAGCGCCAGCCGGGCACTCGTTGAGCCGAGCCCAGCCCGCATCGAGGACCTGGTTCGGGACATCGCTATGAAGAGGCTCTTGGACGGCCAATTTGACGACTGTGGCCTGACGCTCAAAGAATTGGCCACCATCAACGAGAGCCTGGTCAAGAGCGTGACCGCGATCTACCACGGCCGGATCAAGTACCCGGAACAGAGAACGGCCTGATTTGGCCGGCCGTGCCCCGCTATAGTGATAGGGGCTGGTAGTGCTCGGTGCTTTGCCGCCAGCGGACTTCACCCCATTCTCGGCGCACGCGCGTCTCGATGCTTAGGATCGACATCTCGAACTGCCAGGACACCCCGACGCTCAACGAGCAGCGTCTGAAGCAAGCCGCCGAGGCGATTCTGCGCGATGCGGGTATCGCTCACGGCGAGTTGAGCATCGCGATTGTCGATGATGCGACGATTCACCCCCTGAATCGCCAATACCTTGGCCACGACTATCCAACCGACGTGCTCAGCTTTCTACTCGACCGCCAGGGCGACCACCTAGAGGGCGAAGTCGTCGTCAGCATGGACACTGCCGCCCGCGCGGCTGCCGAATATGGATGGTCGGCCGACGATGAGTTGCTGCTGTACGTGATTCACGGCACACTGCACCTGGTGGGACACGACGACACCTCGCCCGACGACCGTACGGCCATGCGTCGTCACGAACAGCGTTACCTGGCGCCCTTTGGTCTTACGCCCCGCGGTGACGGCGGCACTAGCTAGCTTATGTCCAGCGAAAAGGCCACCGCCATCGTGTTGCGTGCTGTCGACTTCAGCGAGACAAGTAGCGTCGTGACGCTATTTACGCGCGAGTTCGGCAAAGTGCGCGCTTTGGCCAAGGGGGCGCGGCGGCTCAAGGGACCGTTTGAGTCTGCCCTTGACCTGTTGAGCGTTTGTCGCATAGTCTTCCTCCGCAAATCGTCTGACGCGTTGGACTTGTTGACCGAAGCCAAGTTAGAACGGCGCTTTCGACCGCCGGGCGGCGAGTTATCCAATCTGTATGCCGCCTACTATGTCGCTGAGTTGCTCGGCGAGTTAACCGACGACTACGACCCGCATGTCGAGCTTTTCGACGCGGCCGAGGCCACCCTCGCCGCGCTGGCAAGTTCGCTGAGGGTAGCGCCGGTGCTCGTGCGCTTCGAGTTGACGGCTCTGCGCGTGCTCGGACATTTGCCCTCGCTCGACGCGTGCGTCGAGTGCGGACGGGCGGTAGCGCCCGCGGGCCGAGTGCCGTTTGGACAATTGGCAGGCGGCGTGCTTTGCGAGTCATGTCGAGCGGGTCAGAAACAAGTCATTTGGATCAGCGCCGGCGTGATTGCGGCGCTGCGGACGCTGGCGATGAGCGATGTCTGGTCGAACCCGAATCCAGGCGTGGAGTTGGATCGCCGCGTGTACGGAGAGTTGCGGGCGATCTTGAATCGATACTTTTCTCATCTGTTGGGGCATGAGCCCCGGATGCACCGCTTCCTGGGACAGCAAGCGAGTTGATCGACGGCATGGCGGCTGTATCGCGCATCATTCCGGTCGTGTTGGCGTGCCTGTTGGCGTCGGCGCCCGGCTGCGCGCTGACCAGTAAGCCCGCTTCCCCTGCCTTGGCGCCGTTGACCAAAGAGCAGGCCGAATGGTGGGAAGCCAACAAGTCACGCAAGCAGTACGTGCCCGGACGTGGCTATTACATCGAAGGGACGACCGGGTTCTTTGACGAGCACGGCCGCAAGTTGCCGACGGAGATCGCCGGAGGTTCTGCGACCGAGGATGCGAGCCAGGATGGATTCCTTGATAAGATCGCGCCCAAGAAGATGTTCAAGAAGTTCAAGGTCGCAATCGGCAAGGGCCCGAACGAAAAGGTGGCCCGCGCGGCCGTGGCCGAAGGCGACGCCTTGTTTCGCCAGCGCGAGTTTGTCAAGGCGGCCAAAAAGTATCGCGTGGCCTACGACCGCTGGCCCGATTCGCCGCTGGAGGAAGAAGCGCTGTTCAAGGCGGCTGAAAGCGAATTCTTCGCTGATCGCTACCGCAATGCCGACGACGAATACGGGATGCTGACCAGAAAATTCCCATCCACGCAGTACCTGAGCCAGGTCGTCGTGCGGCGGTTCTCGATCGGACGCTATTGGGAACAATACGACACCGCCCATCCGCACTGGCCCGTTTGGCCCAACTTCACTGATCGCACGCGTCCCAGGTTCGACACATTGGGTCACGCACTCAAGGTCTACGAGCGCATCCGACTGGATGACCCCACGGGTAACCTGGCGGACGACAGCATCATGGCCACGGCCAATGCCCATTTTCTCAAAGGGCATTGGGAAGACGCAGACTATCACTACGGCTTGCTGCGCAGCGAGTATCCCAAGAGCGACTTTCAGTATCAGGCCCACCTGTTGGGCCTACGCTGCAAGCTGCTGCGATACCAAGGGCCCGGCTACGAATCGGCTCCGCTGGACGAAGCCGAGGAACTGGCCAGTCAATTGCTGACTCAATTCCCGCAAGAGTTGGGCGCCGAGCGAGAACGAGTCGTACAGGTCCGCGGCGGCATTGCGGCGCAACGGGCCTTGGCCGAGTGGAAAATGGCCGAGTACTATGCCAAGGGTAAGTACTACCGGGCCTCGCGACACTTCTACGACAAGGTCATAAAGGAGTATCCCGACACGCAGTTAGCGCAAGAATCGCGCGCGAGAATAGAACAGATTAAAGACGAGCCCGACAATCCTACGCCGCCGTTCGAATTCATCACCAAATGGCTGCCCGAGTCGAAAAAAGAAGGACCCGTGCTGCCGAAAAACGTGTCCAACGTTGCCGCCAAACCGGCCTCCACGGCGGTGAGGTAGAGTCGGTACTTTGAAAAGGTTTCACTCGCCATGCATGCGGTGGTTCGCCATCAACGATCGTCGCACGACGTGACAGCCTCGCGACGCGACGTGTTACGTGCCTGCCTGGCGTTGAGCAGCCTGGCCATGTTGGCCGCCGGCGGCTGCGCCGGGTATCGCTTTGGCTCGGCTTCGCTCTATCCGCCCGACATTCAGACGGTCTACGTGCCGGTGTTCGAGTCCAACAGCTTTCGCCGCAACCTGAGCGAGTTGTTGACCGAGGCGGTGTGCAAGGAGATCGAGCTGAAAACTCCGTACAAGGTCGTCGGCACGCCCCAGGCTGACAGCGCGCTGACTGGCAAGCTGGTGGGCGACACGAAACGCGTGATCATCGAAGATCGCTACGATCAGCCGCGTGAAGTCGAAATCAACATGGCCGCAGAGGTTCGGTGGGTCAATCGAAAAGGCGACCTGCTCAATCAGGCTACCAGCGTGCCGGTGCCCGCCGATCTGGTGCTGCTCAGCGCCAGCGGCAACCTGGTGCCCGAGTACGGCCAATCCGTGACCACCGCCCAACTCCAGTCGATCCAGCGGCTGGCCACGCAGATCGTGTCGTTGATGGAGATGCCGTGGTAGGCTACGGGGATGAGTCCCGAGCCGCCTGATCCCGCCTCGATGGCGTTCTCACGATTTCCCGGTCGAGCTACGAGTTGGCAACTGCGCACGGGCCGACTGGACTTGCCGCGGCGCCCCTTGTTGATGGGCATCCTGAATGTTACGCCAGACAGCTTTTCCGACGGCGGCCAGTTCGATACTACCGCCGCGGCCGTTGAGCGCGGGCTCGAGTTGGCAGCGCATGGTGCCGACATTCTGGATGTCGGCGGCGAGAGTACGCGCCCCTATTCGCAACCCCTTGCGCTCGACGATGAGCTGCGACGCGTCGTGCCGGTCAACGCGGGGCTTGCGTCCAGGTTGACCATTCCAATTTCGATCGACTCGAGCAAGGCGGCCGTTGCCGAGGCGGCGATCGACCTGGGCGCCGAAATCATCAACGACGTGACCGCGCTTGCCGGCGACCCGAATATGGTCGACCTGGCACGACGGACAGGGGCGGCTGTGTGTGCGATGCACATGCAAGGCACGCCGCAGACGATGCAGGATGATCCCGCGTACAGCAACGTCGTGCAGGAGGTTTTGGATTTCCTGCGAGTTCGGCGCGATGCACTAGTGGCCGCTGGCATCCCGCGCGATCGGATTGCTTTGGATCCGGGCATCGGCTTTGGAAAGTCTCACCACCACAACGTGACGCTTCTAGCACACGCGCATCGCTTTCACGAGTTGGGCTGCCCGGTGCTCGTGGGACATTCGCGCAAGGCTTTCATCGGAAAAGTCCTCGACGACAAAGAAACCGACACGATGGCTGGGACGATCGGTGTTGCCCTGTCGCTGGCGAGCCAAGGCGTGCAAATCGTGCGCGTTCACGACGTCCAAGCCGTCCGCCAGGCGTTAATACTCTACGAGGCCACCGGCGGGCTCAACCGATAGTGTTGCAAGGGCCGTGCGATCGTCTCAAATGGCGGTGTACCATGGAGATACCGCCGTTGACTGTGCCCGCGTTTTCAGGGATACTTGCGCTAGCATCGTGGCCCGATACCCGTCTTTTTTGGCCGCAAGATGCTCCAATCGTCCTGCCGGGAACCTCACTGTGGCCGTCGCCGAAATCACCGATTTTCGCAAATACTGCCTGCAGATGGCGACTCGCGCGCGCCAGGCGGCCACCGAGCTCTCGAGCATCGGCGGGGACGTCAAAAACGCCTGGCTTAAGCGCGCCGCCGAATTGCTTCGCAGCCAGCGTGCCGCGCTCGCAGAGGCCAACGCTCACGACCTGGCCGCCGCACCACAATTTGGTCTCACCCCGGCTCAAATCGACCGGCTTCGGCTCACCAACGGAACGATTGAGTCGATGGCGGTCGGCCTGGAGGAGATTTTGGCACTGCCCGAGCCGATCGGCGAAGTCATCGAATCATCCATTCGGCCCAATGGGCTGGAAGTGGTCAAGGTGCGCGTGCCGTTGGGAGTTGTGCTCTTCATCTATGAGTCGCGGCCCAATGTGACCGCCGACGCCGCGGCGATCTGCGTCAAAAGTGGCAACGCCGTGATTTTGCGCGGAGGCAAGGAAGCCGCGCATTCGAATCGCGCCATCACCGCCGTCCTGAAACAAGCCGGCGACGAGGTCGAGCTGCCGCAGGGAGTCGTACAACTAGTCGGCACCAGCGATCGAGAAGCGGTCGGACACTTTCTTAAGCTCAATGAGTACATCGACTTGGCCATTCCTCGCGGTGGCGAAGACTTGATTCGTCGCGTTGCCGCCGAGGCGACGATGCCCGTGATCAAACATTTCAAGGGCAATTGCCACGTCTACGTCGATCGCGCCGCAGATCTGGAAATGGCCGAGCGGATCACAACCAACTCCAAGTGCCAGCGGATGGGTGTGTGCAACGCCGCTGAGTCGCTGGTGGTGCACCGCGACGTGGCTCCTTCGTTTCTGCCGGCGATTGCCATGGCTCTGGCGGAGCAGGGTGTCGAGCTGCGGGGTGACGGCCGCACGCGCAGCCTTGTGCCCCAGGCAACACCTGCCAGCGAGAAGGATTTCGCAGCCGAATACCTGGGCCCGATCATCTCGGTCAAGATTGTCGATTCGCTCGAGGAAGCGATCGAGCACATTAATCGATACGGATCACGACACACCGACACGATCGTGACGGCCGATCTTGATGCGGCCCGGCGATTTGTCGCGGCCGTCGACAGCTCGGCCGTACTCGTCAACGCCAGCACGCGGTTCAACGATGGTGGTCAGATCGGGCTGGGCGCCGAAATCGGCATCAGCACCGACAAGTTCCACGCCCGCGGTCCGTGCGGCATCAAGGAACTGACCAGCTACAAGTACGTCATTTACGGCACCGGTCAGGTGCGCGAATAACGCGAGGCCAGGGATGGCTGAAGAACCGCTGAGCCAGGCGGAACTCGAGACGCTGCTTCGCGCGGCACAATCGGCGCCGAGCCGTGCTGCCGTCGCGTCCACGCGTGCGATCGGACCTCAAGCGGCCGACGCTCTGTCGCACGACATCAGGCCTCCACAACGGGCCGAAAAAGCCCAGCTTCGAGCGCTGTCAATGCTGCACGAACCGTTTGCTCGTGGCTTCGGCGCT
>CAZUPX010000136.1:0-2578 GCA_964622155.1 uncultured Planctomycetaceae bacterium
CGCCCTGATCGGCGAGGCCGGCTCGGTGTTCGGCGAGATGTCGGTCCTGCTCAATCGACCCCATACCGCCACGGTCCGCGCGGCATCCCCGGTCGGCGTGTTCGTGTTCGAGGACGCCGAACGCTTTTTGAAGTCCAATCCCGAGATCGCCTTTTTCGTCGGTAAGCTGCTGGCCGAGCGTCTCAATGCCGCCACGACCTATCTGGTCGACTTGAAGCGGCAATTCGAGGGGCACGGCAATCACCTCGGCATGGTCGGTGAGGTGCTGGAAACGCTGATTCACCAGCAGAGCGAAGACTTCACGCTTGGCCCGGAAACTGAGGCCGATCCGCGGCTTTGAGCCAAGGCGGAATCGCCGTGAGTTTCGGCACCGGCCGCTCGAGCGCTTGGTCGAGGCGGACATATTGATTGCCCGCTGAGGAAAACCATAGCGCCTCGCCGATGGCTGTATCGATGATTATATGGGCCGGCGTAGCGCCGAATTGCTGCCCGGCGTTGAACACCCAGGTCGGCCCGATCCGATCGACCCATGATCCGTCCTTGACGAACGGTGACTGATGCACGTGGCCGGAGAAAACCATGTCCGGCCGGTACTGCTCGATCCACTCTCTAAGTTCGACATCGCCGAAATACCGGTCGCCGGCCCAACTGGTGGGAGACTTGGCCGGCGGAGCATGGTGGAGCCAGATCCACCGTTCGGGCCGCTTGGTGGAGGCCTCGGCGAGCTGCGCGCCGATACCGGCCTTGACGATTGGACCATCCCACCAGGGGCAGGCGGTGAAGAGCGTCTTGTCGATGACGATGGACTCTCCATCCGACAGGACCCCCTCGGGCTGGGAGCCTGACAGCCATTTCGCAAACTTCTCACCGGCCTCGTTCTTGGCATCGAGATCGTGATTGCCGGAACAGATCAGAACGCGGGTCTTCGTCCGCAGCCGATCGAAATATTTGCGCACCACCACGCTCTGGGCACGGCCGTCGACCAGCGAGGCGAGGTCGAGATGGTCACCGGCCATCACCACCACGTCGAAGTCGGCCGCATAGTCGAGGACCCAGTCGAACTGCAACAGCGAATAATGGAGATCGGCTACCAGGAGAAGTCGCATGGCAGGGCCTTGGACAGGAGTTGCTCAGCTGATCGTCCGGTCGGGAGCAAACCTATGGCGGCAGGTGCGAAGACGTAAACAACACCAACGCCACCGCAGACGGGCCTCCTTGCGGTGACACTCAACATCCCGAGTCGTTCGTTGAGCCGTCGGGCATGAGGGTCCTGCAGAACTTCGCGTCTTCGAGTCGAGTGCCGTCGAGCGTGGCGTTAGTCAGGTTGGCGTCCTGCAGGTTGGCATGTGACAGGTCGGCCCCGGAAAGGTTGGCACCGGTGAGGTTGGCTTCGCGCAGATACGCGCGCGCTGCGGCGGCCTTCGCCAGGTTAGCGTTAGAGAGGTCGGCGCCTCGCAGGTTGGCGCTTTCCAGGTTTGCCGACTGAGTGCGCTTTTCCATCGCCAGCGCGGACAGGTCCGATCCGCTCAGGTTGACCTCACCCAGCCGTGCATTCTCTAGATCCGCGCCGCGCATGTCCCTCCCGCTTAGGTCGGCTCCCGTGAGATCACAATACTTGCAGGCGTTAGTGGCGAGAAAAGTATCGAGCTTCGCCTGGTCGAAGGCGAGGCCCCATCCGGCTCCCGCGATAAATAGGGCCATCGCAATACCCGCAGAAGAAAACCAGGGTTTCAGGTGCACAGCAGCAAGCTCCAGAGTTCGTTCGCATCGCAGCCAAACGTGACTACGATCCTTTTTGTTTATCAAGGAGCAAATAGTAGAAGAACAACAAGGCCCTGTATGTACCGAAAGCCTCATCCGAATCTGATTAGTGGAAGGAATTACCTAACGTCAGCGCAGCATGTTGGCGCTGCTCTGCTTTCTCCTGGCCGTCTTGGCCTTGCCATTCAAGTCGAGGAGCCAACTTGAAGGTGCTGACAGGCTAACGTTGGCAATTGTCCGGTTCGCGGTTAGTTTGGGGCACATTGCTCCTAACCCATCAATGCCAGGGAGGCGATGATGAGGTGGCCAACTTTACATTCGCGATTGTTTTTGGGCTCCGGTTCCGCTTGGGCAAACGGGGTGCGGCCCTCTTTGCGGCAAGAGGGTTGTCGGCTCTTCTTGGCCGCAGCAGCCGGTCTGGCCGCCGCCCCCAGATTTCAGGGGGCCTCGAACAATAGGCCTTAACCACGATCGCCACCTCAGCCGACGCGACATCTTCAAACAGAACCGTTCTGCCGCCCTGGCCGAGTGGCGTCAACTGGCAGCCTGACGCAATCCGCTTCGCGCACTTCGCTGTCTAGTTCGCATTAGGGGACCTCGAAAAATTGCTGTAGCTGGCAAACGCGGGCATCTTTTTGGTGAACAGCACAGGATCGAAACGAGAACAAAGCGGAATCATTCGCGGGCAAATTCGGGGCGCCTGACGAGCGGTGACAATTTTTCGAGGTGCCCTTATGCTATTAGGTTCCGCGGTCCGTTCTCAACCGATTTGTCGAAAGGGCTTCCATGGGGCCACTGCAGAGAATTTTCCTGGTGG
>CAZUPX010000137.1:0-4972 GCA_964622155.1 uncultured Planctomycetaceae bacterium
GTCGCTGTGGTCGGCCGCCAGGGCAGTGTGCAGCTCTCCGGTGCGGCGTCCTAACAGGGTCACCCACTCGAAGAATCCGCCCAGCAGATCCTTGGCAATCTGCGGCGCGTCACCCTTGGCGAGGTCCCAAAACGACGGCGACGGATGCTGTGCCGACGGGCGGTTTTCAGGAGGCAGGGTGATGACGTATTCGAAGAAGCGCCCCGGCTCGTCTTGCACAAACTGCCAGGCTGTGACCGTGTTCGGCACATAGTTGCGCAGCACTGCCAGTGTGAACGTTTCGCCGTCCGAGCGCCGATACTCGACCGAGCCGACGGCAGGTGCAAAGTGTGCGAAGTGAGACTGCGGCCTTACCAGGAATCGGCTCATCTCCAAATCGACGTTCACTCCGCTCTCAAGCCGGCGCAAAAGTGTAAGAGTCCATTTTTCGCCGAACACGATCGCGTTGTCGTCGGGCTGTGGCTTGGGCGGGACCGACGCGAGCAATTCGGCGGCGCTATCGGCGGCCTCGGACAGCTCGCTCGTCGACCATCCCAGCAGTTTGCCGTGCGGCACCTTCAGACGCCGGCGACGGACCATCAAGTCCATCAGGATCCTGCCGACTTGCGGATCGCAAGACGCGTCGAGGAGCACTCCGGTTTCCTTGCCCGATGCCCTTTGCAGGTGCGCAAGAATTGTCGCTGGCGATGACTCGACAACCCGTTCCGCTTCTGCTCCCCAAAGTGCGCGCAGCGGCAGCAAGTAGTTGTCGGGTTCCGTTTCGGAACCTTCGACTCGCAGCGTGAGCAGTCGCGGAGCCTGTCCGTCAGTCGCCTTGCCCAGTGGAATCATGTCGCCAACCTGGACCGATTCCACCGGCTTTCCCCGATGATCGAACCAGCGCCGTCGGGGCAACTCGCGCGACAAAACGGCCTCAAAATTCTTCTTCATCCGCCCGCGGGCGACGTGCAGAGGCCCCGGCGGAACGGTCAGTCGAGTCAGTTCATGCTGGTCACCGGCCCGCTCGACCGGCTCCGCCTCAAAGGCGAACCAATAGAACGCGTAGGGAGCAAGCGTCAGCACATACGGTGATCGCGTGACGGTCGGAAAACGGGTGTGGCCGAAGATTTCCATCGGCTGGCGGCCGGCGAATCGCGAGAGATCCAGCTCAACGAACTGTACGAACCGCGACAGGTTGGCGACCATCAACACGCTTTGATCCTGATAGTCGCGCGTGAAGGCCAGAATCTTCGAGTTGTCCGGCGAGAGCAATTCCAGACTGCCGCGATTGAGGGCCAGGTAGCGTTGCCGCAGCGCGATAACTCGCTTCATCCACCACAACAGCGAGTGCGGATTTTTCTGCTGGGTTTCGACGTTGACCGTTTCGAACAGATATTCAGAATCGATGATGACCGGCAGATACAGCCGCTGAGGATTGGCATCGGAAAAGCCCGCGTTGCGATCGGGACTCCACTGCATCGGCGTACGCACTCCATGCCGATCGCCGAGGTAGATGTTGTCGCCCATGCCGATCTCGTCGCCGTAGTAGATCACCGGCGTGCCGGGCAGCGAGAACAACAGGCCGTTCAGTAGCTCGATCTTGCGGCGGTCATTATCCAATAGTGGAGCCAGCCGACGGCGAATACCCAGGTTGATCCGTGCCTGTCGATCGCGGGCATACACGCGGTACATGTAATCCCGCTCTTCGTCGGTGACCATCTCCAGGGTCAACTCGTCGTGATTGCGCAGAAAAACGAGCCATTCGCAGTCCGGCGGAATGGGCGGGGTCTGCTGCAGGATATCGACCACCGGGAAGCGGTCCTCCATGTGCAGCGCCATGAACAACCGCGGCATGACCGGAAAATGAAACGCCGTGTGGCATTCGTCGCCGTTACCGAAATAGGCGATCGCGTCCTCGGGCCACTGATTGGCCTCGGCCAGCAACATTCGGCCGGGAAACAGCTCGTCCACGTGCCGCCTGAGCGACTTGAGAAACTCGTGCGTCTCCGGCAGGTTCTCGCAGTTCGTACCTTCGCGCTCGTAGAGGTAAGGCACCGCGTCGAGACGCAATCCGTCAACGCCCAGCCGCAGCCAATAGTCGCACGTCTCGAACATGGCCCTGCGGACGCGCGGGTTCTCGAAATTCAAGTCGGGCTGATGCGCGTAGAAGCGGTGCCAGTAGTACGCCTTGGCCAACGGATCCCAAGTCCAATTGGAGGCCTCGAAATCTTTGAAGATGATCCTCGTGTCGGCGTATTTTTCTGGCGTGTCGCTCCACACGTAGAAATCGCGCTCGGCACTTCCCGGCTTCGCGCGCCGCGCCCGCTGAAACCAAGAGTGCTGGTCGGAAGTGTGATTGAGCACCAGCTCGGTGATCACACGCAGCCCGCGGGCATGCGCTTCGCGCACGAAACCTTTGAACGCCCGCAGATCGCCATACGATGGGTGGACGTCGCAATAGCTGGCGATGTCATAGCCGTCGTCCCGCAACGGAGAAGGATAGAACGGCAGCAGCCACAGGGCCGTAACGCCCAGTTCTTGCAGATAGTCGAGTTTTTGCTCCAGCCCGGTGAAGTCGCCGATCCCGTCGCTGTCGCTGTCGTAAAACGCGCGGACGTGGAGTTGATAGATGACGGCGTCTTTGTACCACAACGGGTCGACACTCAGCGCCAGCTCGTGCTCGACTTCCCGAGAAGTTGACAGAGCTTGTTTCGCCATGCGTCCTACAGGGAGATCGATTTTACAGTTCGCCCGTCGACGCCAGCACGATCGCGGCGTGACCAGGAACATACCATTTTGGACCCACGATCGGACCGGTTCCCGAACCGCCGTAGCATGGATTTTCGCTGGACCACAGCAGGCGCCATGCCATTCCTTCGGGCGGAACCAACAGCGGGTCCGTGATCGGACTCAATTCCAGGTCGCGTCCGAGGTTCATCAGCAGCAAGCGATCGTCACCGTTGCCCCCCAGATAGCGTAGCAGAAATGCCTCCGGGCCAAATACCGATCCGTGGATGCAATCTGCCCGCTGCGCGGAAAAAACCGGGTCCTCATGCCGCAGCCGCAGCAAGTCGCGGTGTAGTGCATAGGCTTCGGCGTGGGTATCACGCTCGCCCAAATCCAGCATTGATGCTTCGAAGGTGCGCCGGTCGCACGGATCAGAAAAATGCTCAACCGCGTCGGATCCCGCCAGCCAACGGAATTCGCTGAGCGATTCCTGGCGACCTTTGGACACAGCCTCGCGCAGTTGATCCTCATGATCCGCAAAGAAATGAAACGGAGTGCTGGCCGAAAACTCTTGACCCTGAAACAAAAGCGGCGTGCCCGGCGACAACAACAAGAGCGTGGTCAGCGCGCGGTGTCGTCCCGGAGACGTCAACTGATGGCAGCGTCGGCCCACCGGCGAATTGCCCACCTGATCGTGATTCTGAATAAACACAACGAACTGCGCCGCATCCAGGTCGAGCGCTGGCGTTCCCTTCGCGCGACGTTGTCGCCGGCTCCGCTGACCTTGGTAGAGATATCCCCATTTGACGGCTGAGATCAGCTCCTGCGGCGTGCCCTGATAGTCACTGTAATAACCCTCGTTGTGTCCGGTCATCGCGACGCGGGCCACATGGTGAAAGTCGTCGTTCCAGCCGGCATCGAGGCCGCAACCGCCCTGCTCCGCTGGCCGCAGGAACCTTGCCTCCTGACGTTCGTTTTCGGCGAACACGAGCGTGCCGCGCCGTCCACCCGCCAGACGCACCTGGCGCGTGATCGCGGCCAGGATGTGCTCGCTTGAGTTGTCAACGATTGCATGGACAGCGTCGAGCCGCAGACCGTCGACGTGGAATTCGTCGATCCAGTAGCCGGCATTGGCGATAAAGAATTCGCGGACGGAGTCCGCATTATCGCCGTCAAAGTTGATCGCGTCGCCCCAGTCCGTGTGGTGCCGCTTGGATACGTAGTCGCCCGAGAACTGGCCGGTGTAATTGCCAGTGGGACCAAAATGGTTGTACACCACGTCCAGAACGACACCCAATCCGTGGCCGTGTGCCGAGTCGACGAATCGGCGGAAGTCATCGGGCGAGCCGTACAGCCGTGTCGGCGCGAACAGGTCGACACCGTCATAACCCCAGCCAAACTCCCCTGCAAACTCGGCCACCGGCATGATCTCAACCAGCGTTACTCCCAACTCGGCCAGCCGTGCCAACTCCCGGGCGGCCGCGATCCAGGTCCCCTCTGGCGTGAACGTGCCAATGTGCATTTCGTAGAGCACCTGGCCCTTGAGTGTGACTCCTGGCCAGGTGGCGTCCTGCCACGCGTAGATTGTCGGATCAACGACAGCCGAGAGTTCGTGTGGGCCATCGGGCTGCCAACGCGACGCGGGGTCTGGGTACAACTTGGGATCGTCGTCCAGACGAAAACCATACCGCGTGCCGACGACGGCGGTTGACGAGATGCCCGCGAAGTAGCCCCCCTGCTCGCGCCGCAGCATGATGCCTGGCTCCGCCGCTTCGTTGCCCAGCACAACCGTAACGACATTTCGGAGCGGAGCCCAAACTCGAAAATGCACGCCCCCGCCCGGCTGCATCTCCGCACCGACTGGTAGTCGGCGGTGCACGGCAATATTACCTTCACAGCGGGCCATTATCTTCCTGACCGGGTTTGATATGTGTTGCGCGTCAATGGGATCGTTGGTCGCTTCCGCTCGCACCTACATCCGGGGGGCATGATGACGAGCCACCCCCACTCGCGAGATTCTAAACAGGATACACGCGGCAAGGAAACCCACAACTTACGCCGGCGAATCGTCGCGATGGACGAGCTTCGGCGAGAAGGCCGGCAGACAGACGGCGACATACTCGGCGCCGTCGGCCGCTGGCGTGCTGTACTGGACCCACTCGCGCGCCGTTACGATGACGGCCTGTCCGGCCGTGACGTCGAACTCTCGATCGCGCAGCTTGACGTGCAAGCTCCCGCGAATGACGACCGTGTATTCGTCGAACTG
>CAZUPX010000138.1:0-6360 GCA_964622155.1 uncultured Planctomycetaceae bacterium
CAGATCCTCGACCGCGCGTCGCGCCAGCGCGATTTGTGTTTGGTGCCCTCGCGGGAGGACCATTTTCTCAGCCTGGCGTATCACGCACTGTACCACAAAGGCGCCAAGTCCGGGCTTGCCAGCCGGCGCGCGCCGCGCCGCTTTGGCCGGCCGGACCACGACTACGCGGCGAGCCTGGAAAGGCTGGCCGAACTACTGGGAATCGACGTGCCGATCGTGCTGGAAGACCTCGATCGTTTTCTCGCCCGTCACGGATGGCGACCGCCCCAGGACATGCTGAAGCGACTTGCGCGGCGAAATCCTTGGGCGCGCTCGCTCGTCGACACGTCCCAGGGGACGCAAGAAGTCGCGGGCCTGGCCGTGTTCCTGTTGCGCCAAGAGGCCCTGGCACGCGGCGGAGTCGAAAAGGCGACGCACCTCGTCGAGCAGCACGGCTTCTCCGTCATCGAAGCGCGGGTGCTGTCGGGCGAGGTGGCTCGTTCGGTCGCGCGGTGCATTCGCGGCGGCAATTGGGGACGGGGCCCATGGCCGCTCTCCGGCGGCCCGCCCGCGGCGGCAATCGTCGCCTGCGACATGGATCCCGTCGCGCCATCGCGTTGGCAGCGGAAGCGATTTCCGCTATTGACCAATGCCAGGCTGTTGTGCAAAAGCAAGATCCGCGACGCGTTCAATGATGGCTGCCCGGCCTTGCAACATTGCAACGCCGTGCACTCCAGCGACAACGGTCAAGAGGCGCTCGAATACCTGCGCGCGATCATGCCCGAGTCGATCGGCGACGTGCTGGAGCGAGTCAACCGCTTGCGCAGCGAGTATCGCACCGACGAGCCGGTGGTGGCCGCGTGGACCCGCTCGGGCCGCCGCGCCAAGATCGAGCTGGTCGAGCGCGAGGGACGGCTGGCCGTCAAAAAGACCTTCAAGCCGCACCAGGAGCGGTTTTGCCAGCGCGAGGCTACGGCCCTGCAGGCGCTGAGGAATTGCGTGAGCGAAGTTCCACCGCTTTTGGATTCGGGTCCGTCGTGGCTGGTGATTCCCTACTACCACGACGTGCTCGGCTACCGCCGTTCCTCCGGCAAGCTGCTGCCGCTGGACGTCGCCAAGGCGGCCGTGGCGGCGTTGCGCAAGATCTACGACGCCGGTTACGCGCTGATCGACGCCAGCATCGACAACATTCTGGTCGATCGAACGCAAGGACTGAAGCTGATCGATTTCGAATTCAGCCACCGCTACGACGGGAAGCCGCGAAGCTTCGAGGAAAGCTACGACATGGCCGGCTGTCCGCGGGACTTTTCGGGAGACGTTCCCATTCAAGGCGCCAACAGCTACGACCGCAACTGGCGCCCGTACGTCGGGCTGAGTCTGGGCGCGCTGTTGCACGATCCCGTGTGGCTGCAACACTTGAAACGCGGCGCGTATTACGTCAGGCACGCGCACCGCTTTCTCCCGCGGCTGGCGCGATACTACGCCACTTCGATCGTGGCCGCCGTTCCCCGACGACCACGCGGGACTGCCGTCGGGCGGCACGCGCCGGCGAACCGGCCCTCACGCTCGGATGTCGAGCGCCGCGCGGCCTGAGCATGGGCCGCGACGGCCCGCCTTCCGCGGCGACTGCCAAGCGCGAAAACGAACGCGGCCGTGCGAGCTTCTGACGAAGGGGAGGCGTGCCACCCCGTGGGGTCCGCGCTGCTGCGCGGACCCTGTTTTGAGTCCGAATCCATAGGCTAGGAAGGCTAGCAGCCTGTTGAAAAATGCCATCGTGGCATTTTTCAACCTCGCCAAGTGCGGAGCTAAGCTCCGCACGGCTCGCCCCGGCGCGCCGGGATCATCGCATCCATGCGATGGCACAGCCCGTCGAATTCTTCAACGGGCTGCTAGGTGCCGGTAATTACCGGCTTCTCGGATGCTTTCAGGCCGCACTGTCGAACGCCGACAGGTAACGTAACTTTGCGTTTCAGCGAAACTTAAACCAAGCTCCCCGAAAGGAACCCTCTTCGAAACAATGCGCGCCATTCGGGGTGGCTTTCCACCCATTTAAACCTCGACTGGGTGCGATTGTCGAGTCCATACGTCGTCGTCACTTTTCTCTCTTGCCCAGCCTGCCAACGGGGGAACATGCTCCGTCGGCCATCAGGTCGGCAGGAGGAGCCGCTCGATGTCATCGCTCGCTACGTAAGCGGGCGCAACTCACGCATTGCGGCTTTTCCAAGTCGGTATATTAGACACGCGTTGATGAGACCGTCGGCTGCTCTAGCAACAAGCTTAGAAGCCACATTTGCGGCAAGCATACCGCCTGCGGCCGCGATTGCACCCGGCACAGCGCCTACCCCGGTCGCCGCCATTGCTCCGCCTGCTACTGCGGCGCCTGTACCGACCTCAGCCAGTGACTGGGCCATATGCGGCAAGTGATTTCCAAGGATGCCTTTGACTTCGTCAACAGCAGAGTCGGACCAATCGTCCAGACGGCTGGCAGCATAGGCCTGAAAGAATACCCAAGCCATAATCCGCACTGTACCCCATGGGTTCGCGCGCAGATTGTAGATTTGGCACAGGTCGGCAACCATGCGATAGGCGTTTAGTGTGACGACAAGCGCGTCGAACCTTCCCAGCTTGGAGATCCCAGTCTGAAGCGCAACTCGCTTTGTGTACAATCGGATGCGCTGCTCGCAGGCGCCGTCAAGACAGGAAAGGAACTGACGATCAAAATGTTCAACCCACCCTTCGGCAGTCGACCGCCGATCGTCAAGGAGTCGTCTGCGGTGCTCTCGCAATGTCGTAATGTCTGAAGCGGTGAAGCCTAGCTTTCGAAGCCGGCCGGCATTAGAGTCGCCGGTCGCAGGATACTCCTCAAGCAATAGTCTGAGATCGCGTCGGACTTCTCCTATTCGGCGGCGGGCTAGTCGGCGCAGCTTTTGGCGCCCATGGAGTTGCCTCAACGCGAGCAGGGAAAGTCGCGGAGTAGCTCGCAGCCGAAGATAGAGTAAGACCAACCTAATAAGGCCGAACAGCAGGGCCAGCAAAAAAGCCACGACAACGCCGAAGCCGATGAATCGCGCCCAATTTGGCAGCATCGCCAACTGGGCAAACAAGGTAACAAGCTGAGCCGCAAGAAACAGAAAAATCAACGAGGAGACAATTGCAAGGAGCGAAAACGATACTGTACGACTCGGCAACCAGGCACTGCCGTCGGACAGACCACTGTCGGCTTGGCCAGCTTCATCCAAATCCCATTCAGCAGCACGTTTCTCCAGAAGGCTGTCACGCGGAGTAACTACGGTCGCTTCTTCGGCCGCTTGGTCGGGAACACCCAGCGAGCCAGCCTGGCGAACACCGTCACCTAGGTTCTGTCTCGAGGGCTGTATTGACGGAGAGTCGAAAGGTGCCTCTGGATTGTTCGGGTCACCAAGGCGTACTTTGGGCTGCCAATCACCGTGCTTGTCCTGGTCGTCATGGTTCGTCATGGCTCATCTACGCTCAATGAACGCATAGTTCAGAATTCCAAAAGGAAACTGCAAACACGATCTAGCTCGATTTGTTCAGGTGGAGCATCGTGACGAGGAGGCATCCAAGGTTGCACGTTGGGAAACTTGAAATCGCCGACTCGCCAGTCCTTGGGCCAACACTCTGGCAATGCTGATGGCCTAAATCGACAGTCGCCGCCGTCCGGCGAGTTTTCTAATAGTCGCCCTTGAAGCCAGGGATACTCCTCCTCACTCACCGTTGAATTGACAGCAGCACAAGCAAAGTCCTTTACCTCTAAATTGCGCTCGAATCGAATTGCTGCTAGGTCAGAAGTCAGATCTTTTAGCAGGCTGTGTAGATGTTCCAAGTCGCGTGCGTGAACCTTGTCCGCTTTTGTGGCAACGAACGCGAGTCGGCGAATGTTGTTAGGACCCCACCATCCGAAAGTTGCCGACCGGACGACATCGTTAGCTCGAACGCGCCCCATCGTAAAGAATCGCACCGCACGGTTAGTCAGATGGGTCAAAGTCCCTTGACCTAAATCTAGGCAGTCAAGCAGGGTACGCAACATCTCCCGCGTGCTGTTATACATCCCCGGCCCGCCAGCCAAGAGCATTGTCACATCAATCAGGACGGCTAAGGCATCACATTGCCGAAAGCCCTCGACCAATGGAAGGACCTCCTGCCTCCGATATGCATCGAAATGCTCGGCGAACACTTTGACGACGTCTGGTCGGCTCGCTCGCACCTCCGCGGGAAGCGGCGCAAACTGCCGGGATTTATCGAGTCCGGTTACTTGACAGCGCGCCATCTCCTCGATGTCTCTGGTCTCTACGTATCGTCCAGCCGCATCGACGAGGAAGGTTGAAGGAGTCACCATCGGTAAATAATGATGAATCAAGATGCCAAGAAGCCGCCGATATGCGAGTACAATGGCGTCGGGTGCAGCGTCAGTCTGCTGCGACACGCCACGGTATTCCTTGAGATACTCGCGATATTCAGGCATGTCGAAGTAGTCCCATATCTGGTCACACCACTCGGCATATTTGTGCCCAGCCATCGTTGATAAGTCGGCCAGCCGTTCGCCGGGAAAGTCAATTAGTGACAGCTCGACGTTTGCGGTTGTTTTGCTGTGACTAGCTTTAAGCCGGCAAGAGTACTCGGCAGCGACGAGTGTCTTGTCGGGCCATTCGCGGTTACCTAGGCGCTGGCGATGATGCAAGTATTTGAATCGCTGAAACCCATTGCTTAGCTCCAGTTTGTCCTTCACAAAGTGCAGCTGAACGTCCCCGTTACCAAGCCGAAAAAAGTCGGAGTCATGGCGTTGCAGATGGTTGATCAGCGACGTAATGAACACACTTTTTCCCGATTGGTACATGCCGACCACACCGATCCTAAGTCGCTTGAGCATCGTTCCCCGCCCATGAGAGAAAGACAGGCCGCGAACTCCTGCACAAAAAGCCACATCGCTGAACACGCCGAGAAATCAATCTAATCTGCCGTGAATGGACGACTCAATACCCCATGCCGTCGTTTCCCGGACGAATGTTCCTCGATGGGCGAAATCGGCTAACCCGTCGCCGCGTCACGTCCGATGCTGGGCGGGAACCCTGCTGCACCATTGGGTCGCCATCTGAGGCAATTTGCCAGGCTCGACAGCCGATCCCAGAGCTGATGACCACTCGAAATACTCGAAGCTCTGTATACTAGGTCCGACCAAGCTTTGCTCGGTGACGGTTCTCTATGCCAGTCTGCCACAGGATCAGGAAATGTCAATCCGCACGGCGACATGGGTCAGCAAGACCGACCTTACGAGATACCTGCGCTGTCCCTATGCTTTCTATCTCCTTGATCGCGGCCTGATCGCATTCGACGACTCGGTCACTGAATTACAAGAACGACTGATCCAGGAAGGGTTCGACTTTCAAGCAAGGATCGAGGCGGCCCTTCCCGAGTTGGAAATCGACGCGGGCGAGCTGCCCAGACTGCTCGCCCGGGAGTCGATTCGGCTATTCGGTCTCCCAGTCTTCGAGAATCCTGACCTTCAAATCTACGGGCAACCCGACGCCATCGAAACTGCCAACGGGGCATTGCTGCCGGTTGAAGCCAAATCTCACAAGTCAGTCCAACGCTCTGACGAACTTGAGCTGGGGTTCTACTGGCTGCTCTTAGAACCGCACCGAACCAGGCCGGTTGAACCGCGTGGCTATCTGCTGCTCCGACGCAACGGAGCTGCGGAGCAAGTCGAAGTTCCAATCCGGCCGGAGCGACTGAAGCAGGTTCACTCGCTGCTGCAAGACGTCAGGCGCGCCCGAGGGTCTGGTGTTCAGCCCAGGATTTGCACGTGTTCGGTTTGCAATGGAGTCATGCGAGATGAAATCCAACGTGTGACGCGGGCAAACAAGGACCTCACAATGATTTGGGATATTGGCCGAGCTCGCGCCCAACACCTGGAAGGCGTTGGAGTCAACAGCTACGAGGAACTGCTTGGCCGGGATTCGGGCACTCTCGCGCAAACCCTTCGAGCGCGGAAGTGTCATGTGTCGGTTGGGCAGATCGACCGATGGAAACATCATGCCGCGAGCTATCTTCAATCTATGCCCGTTCTCTTCGGCGCGCCGCCGGCGCTGGGCACGTCATTTGTTGCCCTCGATCTTGAGTACGATCTCGGCACCCTGATCTGGCTCGCGGGGATGTGCGTAGTCTCACCAGAAGATGTCCGCCACTACGTGTTTTGGGCCGACACGTTGTCGGAAGAGCAAGAATGCCTGAGGCAAGTAGCTCGAGTCTTGGACGAGAACCCAGGGCTTCCGGTCGTCACTTGGTCAGGCACCGGAGCGGACATGCCGCAACTCAGGATCGCTGCACAAAGACAGAGCCTTCGGGATGCATTGGAGCAGATCG